>JBGTLX010000076.1:0-8826 GCA_041743855.1 Rhizobiaceae bacterium
CCGATCACGGCGACCAGAAGCGCGTGGCAGCACCCGCCCAGGCCATCCGCAACGGGTCGAGCCATCTCGTCGTCGGCCGTCCGATCGTGCATGCCGGCGACAGGCGGGCGGCGGCGCAGGCTATCCTGGCCGAAATGGCGACAGCCTGAGAAAAAGGGAGAAGACCATGGCGAAGGGATACTGGGTAGCGCATGTCGTTGTGCGCGATGCCGAAGGATACAAAGGCTACGTCGCGGCCGCGAAAGCCGCCTTCGACAAATACGGAGCGACATTTTTGGCGCGCGGCGGGACGTTCGAGGCGCTGGAAGGCACGAGCCGCGCACGCAACGTCGTCATCGAGTTCCCATCCATGTCCGCCGCGCATGATTGCTATCACTCGCCCGAATACCAGGCCGCGAAAGCGATCCGCCAGCGCTGCGCCGACGCCGAAATGGTGATCGTCGAAGGCGTTTAGCCCACTCTGGAAGCCCAGGTTGGACATCCGGCCTTGCGTGCGCATGTTCACCATGCAGGCCATTTGAGCCGGCTTTTGTGATTATCGGCGGTTTTCAAGCCCTTGGACCAAAGTAGGAGGCCTTTCACGCGGCCTTGCGTATTGCGTTGCAACAAAACTCCGCTAGCTTTCGTTATTGGGGAATCAAGCGCTGCTGACCGATTCTGCCGTCACGGCGCGCCAAGGGGCGATAATGTATTATCAGCTTTATGAGTTGAACCACGCCGCCGTGCAGCCGCTGCGCGCTTATGCCGATGCGGTGAAGCTGTTCTACAGCAATCCGCTGAACCCGTTGTCGCACACGCCATGGGGCCGTTCCGTCGCGGCCGGGGCCGAACTATTCGAGCGAACCACGCGCCGTTACGGCAAGCCCGGTTTCGAGCTTTCCCAGACCAAGCTCGATTTTAAATCCGTCGCGGTCAGCGAAAAGACGGTGTGGTCGCGGCCCTTTTGCAACCTTCTGCATTTCGAGCGGCGCTTGCCGGCCGGCCGCCGGCCCGACCCAAAACTTCTGATCGTCGCGCCGATGTCGGGCCATTACGCCACGCTTTTGCGCGGCACGGTCGAGGCGATTCTGCCGCATGCAGAGGTTTACATCACCGACTGGACCGACGCGCGCATGGTTCCGGCAGGCGAAGGCCGTTTCGATCTCGACGACTACATCGACTACATCGTCGACATGCTGCATGAACTCGGCCCCGACACCCACGTCATGGCGGTCTGCCAGCCCTCCGTGCCGGTGCTTGCCGCCGTTGCGCTGATGGAAGCCAGGCGCGACGGTTTCGCGCCGGCGACGATGACCCTTATGGGCGGCCCGGTCGACACCAGGCGCAACCCGACCGCCGTCAATCTTCTGGCCGAGCAAAAGGGCACCGGCTGGTTCGCCGACAACGTCATCATGCAGGCGCCGTGGCCGACGCCCGGCTTCGGCCGCAAGGTCTATCCGGGATTTTTGCAGCTTTCGGGCTTCATGAGCATGAACCTCGACCGCCACATCACCGCGCACAAGGAGTTCTTCATGCACCTGGTGAAGAACGATGGCGACGGGGCCGACAAGCATCGCGAGTTCTACGATGAATACCTCGCCGTCATGGACCTGACCGCCGAATTCTATCTGCAGACCGTGGATACGGTGTTCGTGCGCCACGCGCTGCCCAAGGGCGAGATGACGCATCGCGGCACGCCGGTCGATCCGAAGGCCATCCGCAATGTCGCGCTTTTGACCATCGAAGGCGAGAACGACGACATTTCGGGCCTCGGGCAGACACAGGCCGCTCACGACCTTTGCACCAACATACCTTCCGAGATGAAGGCCCACTACATGCAGCCGGCGGTGGGACACTACGGCGTCTTCAACGGGTCGCGGTTCCGCGCCGAGATCGTGCCGCGAATCGTCGATTTCATGGCGAGCTTCCCGAGCGCCGCCCGCGTCGCGGCAAAACCGCGACTGATTCGCGCCGCCAAGGCGTAGCTCGCGGCGCCGGCAACGAGCCGTCATAAATCGGACGCGTCCGTCAAGCCTCTGATTTTCTTGTATTTTGCAGCGCATGGCGGCGTCGTGGCCGGATATTTCGAGCGCAATTATATTTCGCCTCTCAACATCTTCTGTTGCAAAAACGTCGCAAACGCTCCGGCAAAAGTAACCATCCCGCCAATCGAAGCACGGCATGAATTGACACGTCGCGCAAATCACCCTTAACTTTTCATTAACAAAAGCAATATGGGCGGGGGCCGGGTGATGACTTCCTTTTGGAATGCATGCCGATTGTTTGTGCGCGTCGGAGTGGGGCTCGGCCCGTTGCTGGCGGGGGCAACGGGCGCGGGGGCGGTCGGCGCCCAGCCGATGATAACCGGCGGGATTACATCGCAACCCATCGGCCACTATGATTTTTGCAGAAGCAATCCGGCGGAATGCATCATCAGAATGCGCGACGACGGGCCGGAGTCCATGACGACGGCGCTCCTGAATACCCTTGCCTCCGTCAACGCCGCAGTGAATGCCGCCATCCGCCCGATGACCGACTTCGATATCTATGGCAAGGACGAGGTCTGGGCCTATCCGAGCGGTTTTGGCGACTGCGAGGATTATGTGCTCGAAAAGCGCCGCGACCTGAAGCGGTTGGGCCTGTCGCTGTCGAACCTTCTCATAACGGTGGTCCGCAAGGCGGACGGCGAGGGTCACGCGATCCTGACTGTGCGCACCACCGACGGCGATTTCGTGCTCGATAATCTCTCCGATTCCGTACGCCAATGGGACACGACCGGCTACCGGTTCCTGAAACGCCAGGCGAGCGATCATACGGGGCATTGGGTGACGATCCGAGAGGGTCAGGCGACGCTGGTCGGTTCGGTCGAGTAACTTCACCGAGCAACTCTGCTTCCGCCAAAAGACAAAAGCCGACCGGCGGTCGAAGCCGCCGGGAATCTCCGACAGCGTTTCCGCGCGGCGCTCCCGTTCTCGCACTGGTGCGAAGCGCCTGCTTCCCTCCCTATCCGACCTCTCCCGTTTTCGTCTTTGTCGCCGCCCTCCCTCACGCGGCCTGGGCCAGACGCTCCGGCGCGATCCGGTAAGAAATCGCCTCGGCAAGATGGATGCGGCCGACCGTTTCCATGCCGTCCAGATCGGCGAGCGTGCGCGCGACCCGCAACACACGATGATAGGCGCGCGCGGAAAAACCGAGCTTTTCGCTGGCGTCGCGCAGCAGGGCCAGTCCGGCGCCATCGGGCGCGGCAATCTCCTCGATCAGCGCCGTCGAGCAATGCGCGTTGGTGGAACCGGAGGAGACGCCGAGACGCCCGAGCCTTTCCTGCTGAATCGTGCGGGCACGCAGCACGCGGGCAGCCACCGAAGCACTCGGCTCGGCCTTGCCCGGCCGGATCAGGTCGTTGGCCGATACGGCGGGCACCTCTATCCTCAGATCGATGCGGTCGAGCAGCGGTCCCGAAATGCGGCCCTGGTAGTCGGACTGACAGCGCGGTCCGCGCGCGCAGCGATAACCGGGTTCGCCGGCCATGCCGCATCGGCAGGGATTCATCGCCGCCACCAGTTGGATGCGCGCCGGATAGGTGACCCGCGTGTTGGCGCGCGCGATCATGCATTCGCCCGATTCGAGCGGCTGGCGCAGCGCGTCGAGCGCCTGCGGCGAAAATTCCGGGAACTCGTCGAGAAACAGCACCCCGTTATGGGCCAGCGAGGCCTCGCCCGGCCGCACCCTCAGGCCGCCGCCGACCATCGCCGCCATGGATGCCGAGTGATGCGGCGAGCGGAACGGCCGGCGATCCGTCAGCTTGCCGCCGCCAAGCTCTCCGGCGATTGACGCGATCATCGACACTTCGAGCAGTTCGCGCGGCGACAGCGGCGGCAGGATCGACGGCAACCGCTGCGCAAGCATCGACTTTCCCGAGCCGGGCGGGCCGACCATGATGAGATTGTGGCCGCCGGCCGCCGCCACTTCCAGCGCGCGCCGCGCGGTTTCCCGCCCCTTCAGATCGGCGAGATCGGGCAGGCCGGACGCCGCCTCTTGGACGCTCGCCACTGGACGGGAGAGCACCTGCGTGCCGCGAAAATGATTGGCGATGGCGATCAGGCTGCGCGGCGCGAGGATGTCGATGTCGGCCCCGGCCCACGCCGCTTCCGGCCCGGAGGCGGCCGGGCAGATCAGGCCCTTGCCTTCCGAATCAGCGGCAATCGCCGCCGGCAGCGCGCCGGCGACAGCTGCAATGGTGCCGTCGAGCGACAATTCGCCAAGCACGACGTAGCCGCCAAGCGCATCGCCGGGAATGGCGCCGAGCGAGGCCATCAGCCCGAGCGCGATCGGCAGATCGTAATGGCTGCCCTCCTTGGGCAGGTCGGCCGGGGCGAGATTGACGGTGACTTTCCTGGCCGGCATCGACAGGCCGGACGCATGGAGCGCGGCCTGCACCCGCTCGCGGCTTTCGGCCACCGCCTTGTCGGGCAGGCCTACGATGTGCATGCCGACCTTGCCGGGGGCGACCATGATCTGGACATCGACCGGCACGGCCTCGATGCCCTGAAACGCAACCGTCCGCACCCGCGAAACCATGCCGCCCCCAAAACCCGGCTCAGCGCCCCGCTGCTCCGTACGATCGGATCATTTTTCCAACGCCGTCAAGGAAGCACAATCGCCCGCACAACGCAAGAACAAGACATGAACAAAATTCGGCTGGTTCGCCGGACTTCCTCGAAACCGTGGCGGGTCGCCTGCCCTTAGGCCCGTTTCGCCTCCACCGCATCCCAGAACAGAGCCGCTATGTCGGCCCCGCCGAATTTCTTGACCTCGCGAATGCCGGTCGGCGAGGTCACGTTGATCTCGGTCATGTAGTCGCCGATCACGTCGATGCCGACCAGTATAAAACCGCGTTCCTTCAGCGCGGGGCCGATGCGGGCGCAGATCTCGCGCTCGCGCTCCGTCAACTCGGTCTTTTCGGCGCGGCCGCCGACATGCATGTTGGAGCGCGAATCATGGTCGGCCGGCACCCGGTTGATCGCGCCGACCGGCTCGCCATCGATCAGGATGATGCGCTTGTCGCCCTTGCGGACATCCTTGAGATAGCGCTGCACGATATAGGGTTCGCGGAACATCTGGGCAAACATCTCGAGCAGCGAGGCGAGATTGCGGTCGCCCTCCAGCAGATGGAAGATGCCGGCCCCGCCATTGCCATACAGCGGCTTGACGATGATGTCTCCATGCTGTTTGCGGAAGGCGGCGACCTCGGCCGGATCCCTGGTGATCAGCGTTTCAGGCATCAGGTCCGGAAACTCGGTGACGAAAATCTTCTCCGGGCTGTTTCGGACCCAGACCGGATCGTTGACCACCAGCGTTTTCGGATGGATGCGCTCCAGAATATGCGTCGTGGTGATGTAGTTCATGTCGAAGGGCGGGTCCTGGCGCAGCAGGATGACGTCCATCTCCGACAGATCGGCGCGGACCGGATCGCCGAGCGTGAAATGGCCGCCCTTCTCGTCGCGCACCCGCATCTCCTCGATGCGGGCGAAAACCTTGCCGCCGACCATGGAGAGCCGGTCGGGCGTGTAGTGGAACAGGCGGTGGCCGCGCCTCTGGGCTTCCAGCGACAGCGCGAACGTCGTGTCGCCGGCAATCGAGACGGTCGAGATGTGGTCCATCTGGACGGCGATGCTGAGCGTCATTGGGGTCGTCTCCGGGCGTGCCGTTCGAACGCGTCGTCGTTCGAGGCGGCCAAGTGACTTGCCGCTCGGCATCCTGTCAAGCGCCGGTGCGACTCAGGTGGTGACGACGAACAGGCCGACGACGATCAGGCCCGTGCCGACCCCGTAGCGCAGGCTGAGCGTTTCGCCGAGAAGCAGCCATGCCAGCAACGGCACGGTGCAAAAGGTCAGCGCCATGAACGGATAGGCCACCGTCAGCGGCACCGATTTCAGCACATAGACCCAGACCAGCGTGCCGAAACCGTAGATGGCGATGGCAGCCATCAGATAGGGGTCGAGCAGTACCGCGAGCAGGCCGGCGAAATCAGCCGCGCCCGCCCGCGCGCCGGTCAGCTTGAACAGGATCTGTCCGGCCGAGACGAGCAGCGGCGTAAGCACCAGCCCGGCGATGACCGGGAGTGGCAGTGCGAGCATGGCGATCAGGCCTCCGCCATATCTTCGCGGTAGTAGATGTCGCGGCCGATATCGACGCAGACATGGGCGGCCGGCACCGGGTGGACCGCGCGCAGGAAGGAGTGCGTGTAGGGAAAGAAGTTGAAATGGGGATTGAAGCTGTAACGGTATTCGCGCTCGCGCGGCACGACGATGATCAGCCGCCGGCGCGCGATGCGGCGCAGTTCGGCGATTGCCTGGCGATATTCCAGGACATGCTCGATGACATGCGTGCAGATGACCGTGTCGAACGCGCCGTCCTCGAATGGCAGGTCCTCGATGCGCGCGGCGACATAGTCGATGCCGTCGATCGCGGCCGCATCGTCGATGACGAAATCGACGCCGGTGTAGCGCCCCGCCTCGCCACGCGCCTTGCGCAAACGTTTCAGCAATACGCCGGTGCCGCAGCCGACATCGCAGATCGACGAACCGACGGAATCGGCGACGATGCGCTCGATGCAAGCCTCGGAATTGTCGGTCCCCTCATGAACTCGCGGATGATCGCGGTAAAGCTGCTCGTATTCCTCCGCCGTCAGGAACGGGGCGCGCTCGCGAAACGACGCCAGCCGGCCGATATGCTCGCCCCAGGCGAGTTTGGCGGCCGAGCGGAACAGCCCGGAATCGCGGACGATGGGCGGCAGAACGTCTTCCAGAACGAAGCGGATGCGGTTGGTCGTTTCGCGGTTCAAACTAAGTCTCCTCGAGGGAAAGTCAGGCGGCCTTGTGCTTGTCGATGCGCGCCGGCGAAGGCTGTTTTCCGCCGCGCGCCGAATTCATGCTGAGGTAAAAGATGCGCTTCTGCTCGGCGCGGCCGCGCGACACCGAATCCAGGATCAGCCCCGTCACCGCCATCAGGATCGACAGGAGAAGCAGGGCGACGGAAAGCACCCAAGTCGGCAGCCGCGGCACCAGGCCGGTTTCGAAGAATTCTATCAGGACCGGCGTCATCAGGACGAGGCTAGCCGCAAGAAACAGCGCGGCGATGACGCCGAAGAAGCGCAGCGGCTGCGTCTCCTTCATCAGCATGGCGAACATCCAGAGGATTTTCGCCCCGTCCTTGTAGGTCGAGAGTTTCGAAACCGAGCCTTCCGGCCGCCTGCCATAATCGAGCGCGATCTCGCTGACCGGCAGTTTCAGCTGCGAGGCATGGACCGACATCTCGGTCTCAATCTCGAAACCGCCCGAGACCGCCGGAAAACTCTTGACGAAGCGGCGCGTGAACGCCCGGTAGCCGGAAAAAATGTCGGTGAAGTCGCTGCCGAAAAGCCGTTTGTACAGGCTGTTGAAGATGCGGTTGCCGAAGGCGTGGCCGGCCCGTCCGGCATCGGCCGAGACGCCGCGCCGCGTGCCTACCACCATGTCGGCGCGCTCGGTCAGCAGCGTATTGACGAGTTGCGATGCGTCTTCTGGCGCATAGGTGCCGTCGCCGTCGGCCATCAGATAGATGTCGGCCTCGATGTCGGCGAACATGCGGCGCACCACATTGCCCTTGCCCTGGCGCGGCTCGCGCACGACGATCGCGCCGGCGGCGCGGGCGCGCAAGGCGGTCAGATCGCTCGAATTGTTGTCATAGACATAGACGGATGCGCCGGGCAACGCCCGGCGGAAGCGGGCGACGACATCGCCGATCGTCTGCTCCTCATTGTAGCAAGGCAAAAGCACGGCGATTGCGAGATCGTCCGGTACGCTTTGCGGCATTCTTGCTCTCCGGATTGCGGGGTCCCGTCCGCGTCAGCCGGCTTGGGCCGGCGCTTTACTATTTATTGAAGCCGTTAAGGCTAGGTTTAGATGGTGCGGATAATCGACAGGGACCACTCATGACCGAAGACCGAAAACCCAGCCCGTCGCGCTGGAAAACCGATGCGCTGCTTGCTGTCGGCGCAGCCTTGGTCGTGCTCGCGGTCAACGCCGCAACCGGGTTCCGCACGCTGTCGGACTATCGCGGCGACAATGACAGCCTGCTGCGGCTGGTCCAGATCCGCGACCTGATCGCCGGTCAGGGATGGTTCGACCTCACTCAATACAGGATGGGCCTGGAAGACGGCTTTGCCATGCACTGGTCGCGGCTGGTAGATGCCCCCATCGCCGCGATCATTCTTGTCGCATCCCTCGTCACCGGAAGTGCGGTCATCGCCGAAACCACGGCGCTCATTCTGTGGCCGATGCTGATGTTTGCAGCCGCGGTCTATTTCCTTGTGCGCATCGCGCGGATGTTCGGCGGCGAGAGCGCGGTGCTGCCGGCGGTCGCCATCGGCGGCTCTGCCCTGCATTTCATCGGCAATTTTTCGCCGGGCGGCATCGACCATCACAATGTTCAACTGACCGCCTGCCTGGCTTGCCTGTGCTATCTCATGGCAGCGCCCGGCAATATGCGCGCGGCGCTGCTTTCGGGCGCGTGCGCCGCCATCATGCTGGCGGTGGGCATGGAGACCGCTCCCTATGTCGCCACGGTCGGGATCTGCGCCGCCGCGCTGTTTCTCTTCGTCGGGCAAGAGGAAAGGCAGGCGGCCAAGGGCTTCGGCTGGGGTTTTGCCGCAGTCGCCGCGCTGGCCTTTGTGCTCACAATTCCCGCCTCGGCCTTCGGGCAAACGCAGTGCGATGCGTTTTCGCTCGCCCATTTCGTGCTGGCCGGCATTGCCGGCACAGGGCTCGCCACAATCGCCTCCGCCGATGCTTTTTGCGCCACGCGCGG
>JBGTLX010000077.1:0-1639 GCA_041743855.1 Rhizobiaceae bacterium
GTCGGCATCAACACCGCCATCTATAGCCGCAGCGGCGGCTCCATCGGCATCGGCTTCGCCATTCCCTCCAACATCGTGCGCGCCGTGGTGGACGCGGCCAAGCGCGGCAGCGACTTTTTCGAGCGGCCCTATATCGGCGCGACCTTCGACGTGGTGACGCCCCAGATCGCCGAGGCGCTTGGGCTGGAGCGGCCTTCCGGCGCGCTGGTCACCGAGGTGAACCCCGACGGGCCTTCGGCCAAGGCCGGTCTCGCGCCCGGCGACGTGGTGCTGGCGCTGAACAATTCAGCGATCGAGCATGTTGATGCGCTCGGATACCGTCTGTCGACCCATAGCATCGACACGACTGTCCAATTGACGGTGCTGAGTGCTGGCGCGGAAAAACAAGTCGAGATCGGATTGGTGCGCGCCCCCGAAGGCGCCGGACTCATAGAAGCGACAATTCGCGGCCGCAGCCCGTTTGCGGGCGCCAGGGTCGCCGAACTGTCGCCGCGAATGGCGCAGCGTATGGGGCTGAACGCCGACACCAAGGGCGTTGCGATCGTCGATATCGACGGCGGTTCGCCCGCCGCCGGCTTCGGGTTAAAACCGAGCGACCTCGTCAGGGAGATTAATGGCGACGAGATTGATTCCGTGGAGACGCTGAAGCAGGCCGCCGAGCAGAATACTCGCTCGTGGCGTTTTACGATCGAGCGGGAGGGACGGTTGCTCCGCCAGGCACTGCGTTATTAGTCCAAGGTGTGTCTAGATTCACATCAGCCGGCGCGCAAGAGCCGCACCGCCTCGTCCCGCCCGAACAGATACAGCAGCATCCGCACCGCCTGGCCGCGCTCCGACTTCAGTTCGGGATCGCGCGACAGGATCAGTCGGGCATCGTCGCGCGCGGTTTCGAGCAAATCGGCGTGGATATCGATGCGCGCCACCTGAAATCCCGGCGTTCCGGACTGGCGCGTGCCCAGCAATTCGCCTTCGCCGCGCAGTTTCAGATCTTCCTCCGAGATCAGAAATCCGTCCTCGGTCTCGCGCATGACCGAGAGCCGGCGTTTTGCCGTCTCGCCGAGTGGCTCCTTGTAAAGCAGCACGCAGGATGACGGTTTTTCGCCGCGCCCGACCCGGCCGCGCAGTTGGTGAAGCTGGGCGAGCCCAAAACGCTCGGCGTGCTCGATCACCATGATGGTGGCGTCCGGCACGTCGACGCCGACCTCGATGACGGTCGTGGCGACGAGAATGCGCGTTTCGCCCACCTTGAAGGCGCGCATGGCTTCATCCTTCTCCGCGCCCTTCATGCGGCCGTGCACCAGCCCGACCCGGTCGCCGAATTCCTCCGCCAGCATGGCGAAGCGGTCTTCCGCCGCCATCAGCTTCACCTCCTCAGAGTCTTCGACCAGCGGGCAGATCCAGTAGATTTTCTGGCCATCGGCCAGCGCGTCATGAATGCGACCGACCAGATCGTCGAGCCGGTCGAGCGGCAGGGTGACGG
The DNA here is from genome assembly GCA_041743855.1 of Rhizobiaceae bacterium. Classification (GTDB taxonomy): domain Bacteria; phylum Pseudomonadota; class Alphaproteobacteria; order Rhizobiales; family Rhizobiaceae; genus JBGTLX01. The sequence continues at coordinate 1,481 of JBGTLX010000077.1, forward strand.
TGCGGATCGGCCGGCGGCCCGCCGGCTTTTCGGTCAGACGCGATACATCCATGTCGCCGAAGGCGGTGAGCACAAGCGTGCGGGGGATGGGCGTCGCGGTCATCACCAGCATGTCTGGCGCATCGCCCTTGGCGTTGATGGCGAGGCGCTGGTGCACCC
>JBGTLX010000078.1:0-1789 GCA_041743855.1 Rhizobiaceae bacterium
CGCCTGGGACAACCGCATCTCTTCGGCAAGCGCGCGCAGGTGGTCGGCCGACAGGCAGCCATACTCGTCCTGAATAAGGTGGAGAAATTCGATCAGCAGATCGCGCCGCCGCTCGCGCGCATCCAGCAGGCTGCGAACCTCAGCCAGCGCAGCCTCGTTCAGCGCCCGCCCTTTGGGTCCGCGATCCCTTGGCGGCCGTACCTGCATGGTCATGCGCTCCCTTAGATCAAGGCAGACAAGCAGACATCCCGCCTGACCGGTCAGATTAATCGTTAAAGAACCGGAAAACCATCGGCGGTTTCCCAGGGTTGTACTTTGGAGCGAGATTGGCCGCCGCAAAAGAGCGCGAAACGACTCACCCCTGTGTTCAACCGCGCGGACGATAGGGCGGCGGCGGTCAGGCGCGCCACGCCATTTGCGACCAATTTGGTCAGTAACCCGTCCACGGCCGCATCGCGGTCTTGAGAATGCCGGCTGTCAGACTCCGACCGCCGATGCCGCCTTCTCGATCACGAAGACGATGCGGTTTCCGTCGCGCTCCGTCGATTCGAGGCGTTCGCCCAGTTCGCCGACCAAACTGGGGATGTCGATGGCCGCAAGCGGATCGGTGCAATGGACCTCGAGTCGCTCGCCGGGTTTCATGCCCTTGAGCGCCTTGCGGGTCTTCAGCGCCGGCAAGGGACATTTCAATCCCGTCAGATCAAGCTTTGTGATCGCCATGATGGCGGCGACGATGGCTGACGGGCGACCAATCGTCAATCGGCGCGTTCGTCAACTCAGGTCCGAATAGGCGAAGAACTGGACGGTATCATTGGGCTCGACGCAGGTTACGTCCTCGTCAAGTTCGACAAGACCGTCCGTCTCCACCAGAGAGGACATCAGCCCCGCGCCCTCGCGCGGGAATTTGACGGCCTCGTATGAACCGTCGTCCGACTTGCGCAGGGTCACCCGCACGTATTCGCGGCGCCCGGCCTTTTTCCGGTAACCGAAGGCAGCGCGCACAGGCGTCGAAACAAGTGGCCGCTGCCGGGCTCCGGCCAGCGCGAGGATCGCGGGGTGCGCGATATGCGCGAAGGTGACGAAGCTCGCCACCGGGTTTCCGGGCAGCCCGATAAACGCGGCTCCCTTGATCACTCCCATGGCCACCGGCCGGCCGGGTTTGATGGCCACACGCCAGAAAACCAGTGTGCCGACGCTCTCGACGCCGGCCTTCACGCAATCGGCCTCGCCGGTCGAGACGCCGCCCGATGCCAGTATCAGGTCGTGCGTCGCGGCAGCCTCGCTCAGCACATCCGCGATCAGGCTGCTGTCATCGGCCAGAATGCCGAGATCGGTGATGTCGCAGCCCAGCCGCGCGATCATAGCCATCAGCATGAAACGGTTCGAATCGAAAAGCTGCGCCGGTCCCCGGACGTTTCCCGGCGCGACGATCTCGTCTCCGGTCGAGAAGATCGCGACGCGTATTCTCCGCCTGACCTCGACATGCGTCATGCCGAGAGCGGCGGCGAGCCCGACATCCTGCGGGCGCATTCGCTGCCCCGCCTGCAGGACCGTCTGGCCGGCCGAGATATCCTCGCCAGCCGGCCGCACATTGGCACCCCTTTTCAGGCCGGTCGGAAAAAAGACCATGCCGGAATCGTCGACACGCACGTCTTCCTGCATGAACACCGTATCGGCGCCTTCGGGCAGCGGCGCTCCGGTGAAGATGCGCACGGCCTGGCCCGCCGCGACGGGCAGATCCGGCGACATCCCGGCCTGTATCCTGTCGACCACGGGAAACGCCCGTTCC
>JBGTLX010000079.1:0-4447 GCA_041743855.1 Rhizobiaceae bacterium
GAGGTATTACCATGCGCGTGACGACCAAGGGTCAGGTGACCATCCCCAAGGACATTCGCGATCGGCTGGGCATCGTGCCGGGCAGCGACGTGGAATTTGTTGCAACCGAAGACGGTGCTCGTCTTGTGCCGGTGAATCAAAACATATCCCAGGAGGAAGTATCCCGAAGGTTCAATGCAGCTTTGGATCGGCTGGAGGGAACGCTGGATCTCGGGGGCATGAGTACCGACGAATATATGGAATGGTTGAGAGGACCTCGTGAAGACCTCGACCTTGATTGACACCAATATTTTGGTCGATGTGTGGGGACCGCCCGACCAAATGACGTCTTGGTCAAAGTCGGCAATTGCATCGTGCAACCGCGATGGTGCGTTGGCTATCAACACGATTGTCTGGTCTGAAATTGCGCCGCTTATCAGCAACGAACAGGCGCTTCAGGACGCCTCAGCCGCAATCAAGCTCAACCGCATGACTATCCCGTGGGAGGCCGCGTTTTTGGCCGGACTTACCCATGCGAAGTATCGCCGTGCCGGCGGCCTGCGCGAGCGCACCTTGCCGGATTTTCTGATCGGAGCGCATGCTCTGGTCGCCGGTCATCGCCTTTTGACGCGTGATCCGAAACGCTATCGCGCATATTATCCCGACCTCGACATCATCGCTCCGGACACCCACCCATGACGGGAAGCCTGGCATGATCGGCAAGCTCAAGGGCGTTCTCGACGAGATCGGCGAGGATTTCTGCGCCGTCGACATTCATGGCGTCGTCTATGTCGCCTTCTGTTCGGCGCGTACTTTGTCGGCGCTGCCGGGTCTGGGCGAGGCCGTCACCCTGTTCATCGAGACCTATGTGCGCGAGGACATGATCCGCCTCTACGGTTTCGGGTCGGCGCTCGAGCGTGAATGGTTTCGCCTGTTGCAGAACAATGTGCCGGGCGTCGGCGCCAAGGTGGCGCTGGCGATCCTGTCGACCCTTGCTCCGCCCGACCTCGCCAACGCCATTGCGCTGCGCGACATAGCCATGGTTTCCCGCGCGCCCGGCGTCGGAAAAAAGGTCGCGGAGCGCATCGTCACGGAGTTAAAGAACAAGGCCCCGGCCTTCGCCGGGCAGGCGTCGGGCACGATCGGGCTGAAGCATGAACTCGGCGAAGGCGTCGCGCCCGCGCCGATCACCGACGCGGTGTCGGCGCTGGTCAATCGCGGCTATTCGCGCGACATCGCCGCCAATGCTATCTCCGCCGCGCTCAAAACCGCGGGCGAAGGCTCGGATTCGTCGAAGCTGATCCGGCTGGGGTTGAGGGAACTGGCGCGGTAGACTTGAGCATCTCCTGCTTTCCGATTATCGTCGAATTGTCGGAAGGGAATGGGAAATGCAGAAATACTTGACATTATCCGCCAAAGGCCAAGTTACCTTGCCTAAAGAGTTGAGGGACGCGATGGGTCTAAAAGCAGGCGACGAATTGGTGTATACGCTGGTAGGCGACAATTTCCTGGTTACGCCGAAGAGCATCGACTTCAACGATCTGGCCGGGTTTTTGGGCGCTCCGCCGAACGGACCTGCAACTCTCGACGAAATAGGGGAAAAGGTAGTGCACGCTGGCGGACGCGCGGCGGCTGAGCCGCTTCGTCGCTCTCAAAAGAGCAACGCCGCATGAAGCGGATCGGCATCGATACGAACATTCTCATTCGTCTGATTGTCGACGACGATCCCGACCAGCGCAGGGTCGTCACCTCCTTCGGTTCGAAACTGAACGTGGAGTATCACGGCGTCGTCACTCTCGTCAGTCTGCTCGAGATGGATTGGGCTCTCCGTAGCCAGTTTGGATTTGATCGGCGGCAGAGCAACGAAGCTATCTGGAAGATAACGCGGATTAGAGGCCTTGACGTTGAATGCCACGACGTCGTCGTCAGAGCGTTGCTATTGGTTGAAACTGAGAATGCCGATTTTGCCGATGCGTTAATTTCGGAACGGTCTGCTGATCTGGGATGTGACTCGATCGTCACGCTGGATCGTAAGGCCGCGAAAAAGATCCCCGCTATGGAACTGCTCGCGTGAACGATTCCCCCCGCCTGATCTCACCTGAAAAGCGCGGCGAGGATGTGGATGTCACTTTGCGCCCGCAAACGCTCGACGAGTTTGTCGGCCAGGCTTCGGTGCGCGCCAATCTGAAGGTCTTCGTCGAAGCGGCCAAGGGCCGTGGCGAGGCGCTCGACCATGTCCTGTTCGTCGGCCCGCCAGGCCTGGGCAAGACGACGCTGGCCCAGATCATGGCGCGCGAACTCGGCGTCAGCTTCCGCTCGACCTCCGGCCCGGTCATCGCCAAGGCCGGCGATCTGGCGGCGTTGCTCACCAATCTCGAGGACAGGGACGTACTGTTCATCGACGAGATTCACCGGCTCGCCCCCGCCGTCGAGGAAATCCTCTATCCGGCGTTGGAGGACTATCAGCTCGATTTGATCATCGGCGAAGGCCCGGCGGCGCGCTCGGTCAAGATCGATCTGGCAAAGTTCACGCTGGTCGCCGCCACAACGCGGCTCGGTCTCCTGACCAATCCGCTGCGCGACCGTTTCGGCATTCCGGTCCGGCTGAATTTCTATTCTGTCGACGAGTTGGAGCAGATCGTGCGGCGCGGCGCGCGCATTCTGGGCATGGCGCTCGGCAACGACGGCGCGCTTGAAATCGCACGCCGCGCCCGTGGCACCCCGCGCATCGCAGGCCGCCTGCTGCGCCGCGTCCGCGATTTTGCCTCGGTCGCCGGCGTTGATCGCATCACGCGCACAATTGCCGACGAAGCATTGCTCCGGCTGGAGGTCGACGCGCTCGGCCTCGACCAGCTTGACCGGCGCTACCTGACCATGATCGCCCATAATTTCGGCGGCGGGCCGGTCGGCATCGAGACAATCGCCGCCGGCCTGTCGGAACCGCGCGACGCCATCGAGGACATCATCGAGCCGTTCCTGATCCAGCAGGGTTTTATCCAGCGCACGCCGCGCGGCCGGGTTCTGGCATCCAACGCCTGGCGTCATCTCGGGCTGGAAGCGCCGAAGGATCTGGCGCAAAGCCAGATCAGCCTGTTTAAGGAAGAGGATTGATGCCCGGCCCGGACGAGCTTTCATCAAGCCTGTCCGGCGTATTGACGCCTTTCGGCCATCGGCTTATGGCGCGGGTTTATTACGCCGACACGGATTTTTCCGGCGTCGTCTATCATGCGCGCTATCTGGAATTCCTCGAGCGCGGCCGCTCGGATTTCCTGCGGCTTGCCGGCATCCATCACACCGAACTCGCGGACGGGCTTCATGGCGAAACCATCGCCTGGATTGTTCGACGCATGGAGATCGATTTCCGGTCGCCGGCCCGCATCGACGATGTGCTGACCATCGACACGCGCACGATAAACATTTCCGGCGCGCGCATCACCATGGCCCAGCAGATTTTGCGCGGCGGAACAGTGCTGGTCGAGGCGAAGGTCGAGGCGGCCATCATCGGCGGCAACGGCCGCCCCCGCCGTTTTCCAGCCGAATGGATCGAAGCCTTTATGCCGGCTTCGACCTGAACGCTCAGCTTCCGCCGGGCTTGGCCTTCTTCTTGCGCCGCGACAGCATGTTGAGCCCCTCGACCAGCGCCGAAAAACCCATGGCGGCGTAAATGTAGCCCTTCGGCACATGGAACCCAAAACCGTCGGCGATCAGCGTCATGCCGATCATCAGCAGGAAGCCCAGCGCCAGCATGACGATGGTCGGGTTCTTGGCGATGAATTTGGACAGCGGATCGGCGGCGAGCAGCATGACGGTCACGGCGGAAATGACCGCGATGTACATGATCGCGATCTCGTCGGTCATGCCGACCGCCGTGATGATCGAATCGATCGAAAACACCAGATCGAGGAGCAGGATCTGGAAGATCGCGGCGCCCATCGTCATGGTGACGACGTCGCCGACCATCGTGTCCTTGTGATCGTCGGGATCGACCGTGTGGTGGATTTCCTTGGTCGCTTTCCACACCAGGAACAGGCCGCCGGCGATCAGGATCAGGTCGCGCCAGGAGAAGTCGTTGCCGAAGAGCGTAAAGACCGGCGCGGTCAATTGCACGATGAACGAAATCGTCGCCAGAAGCACGAGGCGCATGACCAGCGCGGCGCCGATGCCGAGACGGCGCGCGCGCGACTGCTGTTCGGCCGGCAGCTTGTTGGTCAGGATCGAGATGAAGATGAGGTTGTCGATGCCCAGAACGATCTCGAGGACGACGAGGGTGCCGAGCGCGACCCAGGCCGTCGGGTCGCTGGTCCAGGCGAAATACTGGGCGAAGAAGTCCATGGTGACAATGATCCGTGTTGGCCGTGTCCGGCGCGCGGGTAGGCAGGAATACGGCCACAGTTAGGTTGCGACGCAGCAATCGTCAATGACCGGAGGAGACAGCTACATACGCTTTGTCCAGTTCATTGCCAGAAAG
>JBGTLX010000080.1:0-4738 GCA_041743855.1 Rhizobiaceae bacterium
ACGGACTTTATCTCGGCGTCCAGCATTCGGGCGTCGAGTGGGGCTGGTGGGCCGGACCGGCCGATTGCGGCGTGGTCGCGCCGGTCGACACCGGCGGCGGCGGCGTTCTCGACGCCATCAACACTATCATCCCACCCTCCTGCGACAAGGCGGCGCTGCGCGTACTTGGCCTGTCCTTCGCCGGCTGGAATGCGGTGGCCAGCCTCATCCTCGCCGCCGTGGCGCTGCGTGGCGCGTTCGCCAAGGCTTGATCTGCGCGACGCTGGTGATCCCTTCTCCCCGTCTCTATACGGGGAGAAGGTGGCCCGAAGGGCCGGATGAGGGGCAGCGAAAAGCTTCGGACCCGTTTGCACCGCCCCTCATCTGCCTGCCGGCATCTTCTCCCCGTAGAGAGACGGGGAGAAGAAAGCAGTATTCTCAGGGCTCAAGTTCGACATCCCAGTACAGATAATCCATCCAGCTCTCATGCAGATGGTTCGGCGGGAAGCGCTTGCCGTTGTTGTGGAGGTCGTGGACCGTCGGCTGAAACGGTTTTTGTAGCGGCCACATCTTAGCCTGCGAGGGCATCATGCCGCCCTTCCTCAGATTGCAGGGCGAACAAGCGGCGACGACGTTTTCCCAGGTCGTAGCCCCGCCGCTGTGGCGCGGAACCACATGGTCGAAGGTCAGATCCTCCGGCGTGCCGCAATACTGGCACTGGAAACGGTCTCGCAGGAACACGTTGAACCGCGTGAAGGCCGGGTGCCGCGAGGGTTTCACATAGCTCTTCAGACTGACGACGCTGGGCACTCTCATCCGGAAGGTCGGCGACGACACCTGATGCTCATATTCGGCGACGATGTTGACCCGGTCGAGGAAGACCGCCTTGATGGCGTCCTGCCATGACCAGAGCGACAACGGGTAATAGCTGAGCGGACGATAATCCGCATTCAGCACAAGCGCTGGCAGCCCGTTGAGAGACACGGCGACCGTCACTCGCAGACCTCCTTTGTTTGTCGAACCGAACGGCGCGCATACTCTAATCAGGACATGACCGTATTGTGAAGCGGTCCCCGCCCCACAATTCCGGGCAAAAATTCAGGAATTTTGGGCTTTTTCGAGAATTGGCGCGGGCGGCGCGCCATCGCGGCCCTTCGTCTCGCGATAATACGACCAGAAAAGCCGGGCGGCGACGCCGCGCCACGGCGCCCATGATTCGGCGAGTGCGATCAGCGCTTTCTCGGACGGTCGCGGGGAAATGCCGATCGCATGGCCGACCGCGCTTTGCAGCGCCACATCGCGCGCCGGGAAGATGTCGCGATGGCCCGCCGCGAAGAGAAGATAGACCTCAGCCGTCCACGGGCCGATGCCGGAAACCGCTGTCATGCTTGCGATCGCCTCACCGGCGTCGAGACCGCAGAGATGATGCAGGTCGAGCCCATCCTCGACTGCCTGAGCGATGGCAAGCAGCGTCCGCTGCTTGGGGCGCGATAGCCCGGCAGCGCGAAACATGTCTTCGCCCGCGAGCAGCAGCGTTCGCGGCGTCAGCGGATCGACCAGGCCGACCAGCCGGCCGAAGATCGCATCGGCGCTCGCACGCGAAACCTGTTGGGAGACGATGATCGAGGCCAGGCTTGCAAATCCCGGCTCGGATCGCCGGAGCGGCACCTCGCCGGCAAGGGCGCGCACGCGTTCGAGACGCGGATCGATCGCGCAGAGCGCGTCGAGCCCGGCCACGATGTCTTTGGGCGTCGATATCAGCCGCATCTCGCTCTGGTCCTTGTTAAGGCGGGCCGGTCGACGTAGCAGTCATAGGCAGAAGACCACAACCCGAAACATGACCGATGGCCCGGCCCGTTTTTCGCTTCGCCCCGAGCCCAAATGGCGAACTGCATCTTGGCCATGCGCTTTCGGCGCTCATCAATCAGCGCATGGCGGAGGCGTCGGGAGGACGGCTCCTGCTGCGCGTCGAGGACATCGACACCGACCGCTGCTCGCCCCAACTTGAAACCGCCATGCTTGGCGACCTGGCATGGCTCGGCCTGTCCTGGGAAGGGCCGGTGCGCCGCCAATCGGAACATTTTCCGGACTATGCCGCCCTTCTCGACAGGCTGATCAAAGACGAGCTTGTCTATCCGGCCTTCATGAGCCGCGGCGAAACCCGCGCCCGCATCGCGGAAGCCGAGGCGCAAGGCCGACGCTGGCCGCGCGATCCGGACGGGGTGCCGCTCTATCCGGGCCTCGACAAAACGCTCACCTCGCATGAACGCAAGCGCAGGATCGATGGCGGGCAATCCTATTCCTGGCGGCTCGATATGGAAGCGGCGACCGACGCGATCGAGGACCCTATCGTCTGGAATGAACTATCGGGAGAGGACATGGCGACCGCGCGCGAGATCATGGCCCAACCCCGCGCCTGGGGCGACGTGATCGTCGCGCGCAAGGACGTGCCTACCAGCTATCATCTGTCGGTAATTGCAGACGACGCCCGCCAGGGCGTGACCCATGTGGTTCGCGGGCTCGATCTCCAGGCCGCAACCGGCGTGCAGCGCGTCCTACAGCACCATCTCGGGCTGACCGCGCCGCTCTACTTCCACCATGGGCTGGTGCTGGGGTCGGACGGGCGCAAACTGTCCAAGCGGTTTGGCGACAGCGGCCTCGCTTCCTTGCGGGAAGCCGGCGCGACGCCGGAGGGCATCCGCCGGATGATCGGGTTTTGACCAAGAAGGCTAAAGCCGCTCGATGCCTGCTCTAAGCAACGCCAGCGCGCTGACGAGCAGGAATGCGCCGCCCAGCCCGTAAGCGACGGCACGCGTCAGGTCGTGGAGATTGATGCCGTTGCTGTTGGCCACGATGATGGCCATGAAGAAGCCGGCCGTGAACAGGACCATATTGCCGGTCGGGCCGAAACCGTCCTCCTTCATGATGGCGTCGAGCGCCGACCCGAAAAAGAACGCCATGACCATGACGCTGGCCACGGCCATCATCAGCCAGCCCGATTCGAGATTCCAGATCATTCCGGACCCCCAAGCGCGAAACGCTTAATCGCTCCTGAACCGCGCGCCGGTTCAATCAGCCTTATTTTATGGATCAATCCTTTCATTTTGCTTGCAAAATTGTTTGGCCTTAGAGGAATCGAGCGCTCGCTTGGCGCGGCAACCGACTACCGGCAACCATGACTTTTCCCAAACAGCTTATTCCCGCTGTCTTTGTCGTGCTGTGGGCGACCGGTTTCATCGGCGCGCGCTACGCGATGCCCTGGGCCGAACCCTTCACATTTCTCGGGCTCCGCTTCGCGCTCGCATTCGTCGTCCTGGCTGCCCTGATCGGCCTGCTCGGCTCGCGGCGGCTGCCATGGCGGTCAGCCGTCCATGCCGCCGTCGCCGGTACGCTGATGCATGGCGTTTATCTGGGCGGCGTGTTCTGGGCGATCAGCCATGGGATGCCGGCCGGCCTGTCGGCGCTCATCGTCGGCCTGCAGCCGCTGATTACGGCGCTTCTGGCCGGCCCGCTGCTCGGCGAGGAGATGCTGACGCGCCATTGGGCCGGGCTCGCCGCCGGCCTTGCCGGGACGGTCATCGTGCTCCTGCCGACGCTCGGCGAGCTTGGCAGTGGCGTGACGGTGGCGACGCTCGCCGCCTCGCTGATAGCTGTGGCGGGGATGAGCGCCGGCACGATCTGGCAAAAACGCTTCGCCACCGGCGGCGATCTGATGACCGGTACATTCTACCAGTATCTCGGCGGCGCCTTCATCATGGCTTTGGCGGCGCTTTCGTTCGAGACAGGACAGATGACGGTCACCGGCGAACTCATCTTCGCCATGGCCTGGTTGGTTCTCGTGCTGTCGATCGGCGCCATCGTCCTGCTGATGATCATGATTCGCGACGGCGAGTTGTCGAAGGTCGCCTCGCTCTTCTATCTGGTTCCTTCGGTGACCGCGCTGATCGCCTGGGCGCTGTTCGGAGAGGAACTGACGCCGGTGCAGATCGCGGGCATGGCGATCGCGGCGTTCGGCGTGGCGCTGGCTTCGGCCCGCGTCCCTTCTCCGCCGGTAAGCTAACCCGCCACTCTTGCCCGGGCCTCCAGATAGCGGCTGATAGATGCGTTGAGTTCGCCGCCGAGAATGAAGATCAGCGAGACGATGTAGAGGAACACCACGGCGATCATGATCGACGCCAAGCCGGCATAGGTGGTCACGTAAGACGAGAAGCGGTCGAGATAGGCGGCAAACATCGTCGAACCCGCAAGCCAAGCCGCCAAGGTGAAGAGTATACCAGGCAAGATGTCGACGAAGCGTCGCTTGCCGGCCGGCAGCCACATATGCACCGCGATCAGCCCGAGCACGATGACGGTCGACGCAATGATGAACCGCCACAGCGTGATCGTGCCGAGATAGGGCCTGATCCATTCGAAATTCTGCTCGGCGAGCCGGACCAACAGCGGCGCGAAGACCAGCAACACGCTGATGACGAGGAAGCCTGCCGTGGCGATCAGCACGAAAACCAGGCTCTGCACGCGCCGGAAGATGAAGGACCGCGTTTCCGCCACCCGGTAGGCGCGGTTGAGCGAAGTCCGCAGCGCCTCGATGCCGTTGGAGGCGAAAAATGCCGCGAGCATGACGCCGTAGGTGAGGAGATCGCTGCGCTGCACGGTCAACACGTTAACCACCTCGCGCGAGATCGGCTCGGCGATCTGGTCGGGCCAGGTGTCGAAGACCAGATGCACGGCCGTTTCCGAAAAGGCCTGGGCCCCCAGAAAG
>JBGTLX010000081.1:0-2599 GCA_041743855.1 Rhizobiaceae bacterium
CATGAAATTCGAGTTCGTGCCGTGGACCAACTACGCCGACCGCTTCCTCAACGAGCTGAACTCGAAGGGCAAGCTGTGCGACCTGATCATCGGCGACAGCCAGTGGATCGGCGGCGCGGCGGAGAACGGCCACTACGTCAAACTGAACGATTTCTTCGACAAGGAAGGGATCAAGATGACCGACTTCGTCGATGCGACAGTGGTCGGCTATTCGCAGTGGCCCAAAAATACCCCGAACTACTGGGCGCTGCCGGCCATGGGCGACGTCGTCGGCTGGACCTATCGCAAGGACTGGTTCGAAAGGCCGGAACTGAAGGCAGAGTTCAAGGAAAAATACGGCTGGGACCTCGCCGCGCCGACGACTTTCGAGCAGCTTAAGCAGATCGCCGAATTCTTCCAGAAGCGCGAGATCGACGGCAAGACCGTCTATGGCGTCTCGATCTACACAGAGCGCGGCTCGGAAGGCGTCACCATGGGCGCGATGGACGTGCTCTATTCGTTCGGCTTCAAATACGAGAACCCCGACAAGCCTTACGAAATGGATGGCTTCGTCAACTCCGAGAGCGCGGTCAAGGGGCTTGAATTCTACAAGGCTCTCTACGATTGCTGCACGCCGCCCGGCTCATCCAACAGCTACATGGGCGAGGGCGTCGACGCCTTCAAATCCGGCCAGGTGGCGATGCACATGAATTTCGCCTTCACCTGGCCCGGCCTCTATAAGGACGAGGCGGTCGGCGGCGACAAGGTCGGCTTCTTCGCCAATCCGGCTGGTCCGGGCGGCGAGCAGTTCGCGCAACTCGGCGGGCAAGGCATTTCGGTGGTCTCGTATTCCGAAAAGCAGGACGCGGCGTTCAAATACATCAAATGGTTCGCCGACAAGGACGTGCAGGCCAAATGGTGGTCGCTCGGCGGCTTCTCCTGCCTCAAGGCGGTCGTGGAAGATCCGGGCTTCGCCGCCACCCAGCCCTACGCGCAGACTTTCCTCGACTCGATGGCCATCGTGAAGGATTTCTGGGCCGAGCCGAGCTACGCGTCGCTGCTGCAGGCGTCGCAGAAGCGCATGCACGACTACGTCGTCGCCGGCAGCGGCACCGCGCAGGAAGCCCTTGACGGTCTGGTCGAGGACTGGACCGAGGTGTTCGAGGACGACGGCAAGCTCTGACCGCTTGACCTCCCAAGCCCGTCCCGCGTCGTCTAATCTGAAGCGGGACGGATGACCTCACATGCCTAACACGCGCAGCGGAAAACCTCTTGTGGCCGACGCCAATTCATCAATTCTCGACCGGGCGGCATTGGCCGCGGCGCGGGCGACGCCCGAGCCGATCGCCAAGGGTGTGCGCGGGCTTTCGGACAGGGCGGTCGCGTGGCTCTTCATCGGGCCGACCATGCTGTTGCTGCTCGCCATCAACATTTTTCCGCTGATCTGGGCGATCGCGCTCTCCTTCACCAATTACCGCGCCAACCGGCCCAATGAAGTCGTCAAGAATGTCGGACTTTCCAACTACGAGCGCATCCTGACCGATAGCGACACCTGGATCGCCATGCAGGCAACTGCGCATTTCGTGTTCTGGACCATCGCCCTGCAGACGCTGATCGGCTTTGCGCTCGCCTATCTCATCGACCGGAAATTTCGCGGCCACGCTTTCTGGACAACCATCATCCTGGTGCCGATGATGCTGTCGCCGGCGGTGGTCGGCAATTTCTGGCGCTTTCTCTACCAGCCGCAGATTGGGCTTTTCACCTACATCGTGTCGTTTTTCACCGGCATTCCCCCTACCGAGATCGACATGCTCGGCTCGGTGACGCTGGCGCCCTGGGCGATCATCATCGTCGACACCTGGATGTGGACGCCCTACGTTATGCTAATCTGCCTAGCTGGTTTGCGCTCGATCCCGGACTATATCTACGAGGCGGCGGAAGTGGACCGCGCCTCACCGTGGCGGCAGTTCTGGTCGATCACGCTGCCGATGGCGCTGCCCTTCATCATGCTCGCCGTGCTGTTTCGCGGCATCGAGAATTTCAAGATGTTCGACATGGTCAATCTTTTGACCGGAGGCGGGCCGGGCTCGACCACGGAGGTCGCCTCGATCACGCTGAAACGCGAAGCCTTCGAGAAATGGCGGACCGGATTTTCCTCGGCCTTCGCCATCATCCTCTTCGTGGCGGTGTTCGGCCTGGCCAACATCTATGTGAAAGTTCTGAACCGGGTGAAGAGCCGATGAGCGCCGCCGCCCAGTCCGTCATCGAGCCGAGCCGGACGTCCAAGCGCATTGCCGGCGGGATCGTCGTGCTTTACGCGATCGTGTCGATGATCCCGCTGTTCTGGATCATTGCCACCAGCTTCAAGACGCCGCCGGATTCGATCTCCTATCCTCCCAAAATCCTGTTTACGCCAAGCATCGAGGGCTATTGCAACCTGTTCACGACGCGCACGCGCCAGACGGCCGAGTACATCGGCTCGCTGCCGCCGGCGACGAATTTCTGCGACGAGACCACGCGCAAGCGCAACATGGTGATCGCCGGCCAGTCGAACTTCGTGCCGCGCTTCGTCAATTCGCTGATCATCGCCTTCGGCTCGACCTTCTGCGCGGTGTTTCTC
>JBGTLX010000082.1:0-5796 GCA_041743855.1 Rhizobiaceae bacterium
ACCGACGGCGCGACCCAGGCCGGACGCGAGCAGGCTGTCGCCGCATCGCCGCGCATTCCGATCGACACGCCGAGCCTTTCAGGCTCGATTAACCTGACCGGCGCGCGCCTCGACGACCTGAAGCTCAAGGGCTACCGCCTCACCGTCGAGAAGGATTCGCCCAACATCGAACTGCTCAATCCGGACGGCTTGGCCAATGGCTATTTCGCCGAGATCGGCTTCGTCGCCGACGCGTCTGCCGGTGCGGTTCCACGCTCCGACACCGTCTGGACAGTGGCAGCCGGCCAGACGCTGACGCCGGCGACGCCCGTGACGCTGACCTACACCAACGAGAACGGCCTGGTCTTCAACCGCACCATCGCGGTCGACGCGGACTACATGTTCACCGTCTCCGACACCGTGACCAATCCCGGAACGGCGCCGGTTTCGCTGTCCAGCTACGGCCGCATCACCCGCTTCGACAAGCCGACCACCGCCTCGATCTACGTGCTGCATGAGGGCCTGATCGGCGTGACAGGCGAGGAAGGCCTGCAGGAGATCGACTATTCGCAGGTCGAGGAAGACAGGCAGGTCCTGCCCGGCAAATCGACCGACGGCTGGCTCGGCATCACCGACAAATATTGGGCCGTGGCGCTCGTCCCGTCCGCCGGTCAGCCTTTTCAGCCGCGATTCTCCTATTTCGGCGACGGGCGTCCGCGCTACCAGTCCGATTTCCTGACCGACGCGGTGAGCATTGCTCCCGGCCAGTCCGCAGCAATAGAAACCAGGGTCTTTGCCGGCGCCAAGGAAGTCGGCAAGATTCAGGCCTACGAGACCGAGACCAACATCCGCCAATTCGACCTCCTGATCGACTGGGGCTGGTTCTATTTCATAACCAAGCCGATGTTCTGGCTGATCGATACGCTCTACAAATTCTTCGGCAATTTCGGCGTGGCGATCCTCGCCACCACGGTGGTGGTCAAGGCTATCTTCTTTCCGCTCGCCAACAAATCTTACAAGTCGATGGCGAACATGAAGATGGTGCAGCCTAAAATGCTGGAAATCCGCGAAAAATACGCGGACGACAAGATGAAGCAGCAACAGGCGATGATGGAGCTCTACAAGACCGAGAAGATCAATCCGCTCGCCGGCTGCTGGCCGGTGCTGATCCAGATCCCGGTCTTTTTCGCGCTCTACAAAGTGCTCTACGTCACCATCGAGATGCGCCACGCGCCGTTCTTCGGCTGGATCCAGGATCTGGCCGCGCCCGATCCGACCTCGATCTTCAACCTGTTCGGCCTCTTACCCTTCGCGGTGCCCGCCTTCCTGCTGATCGGCGTCTGGCCGTTGATCATGGGCGTCACCATGTTCCTGCAGATGCGCATGAACCCGACGCCGCCGGACCCGACCCAGGCGATGATCTTCACCTGGATGCCGGTCATCTTTACCTTCATGCTGGCCACCTTCCCGGCCGGCCTGGTCATCTACTGGGCCTGGAACAACTTCCTGTCCATCGTCCAGCAGGGCGTCATCATGAAGCGCCAGGGCGCCAAGATCGAGCTCTGGGACAATCTGATCGCCCTGTTCAAGAAGAAGCCGTCGCCGGCGGAATAGCCGCCGCCAATCCGTCAAAAAAGCTCTGGCTGGTCCGGGGCTTTTTCGTGTCGCGCAATCACGCTTCCGCTTGATCTCTTCACGTTCCGTTTACCGGCGAAACTGGCGCGTTTGCACGCCGTAACTCCTCCCGTTCTATTTCAACGCAAATTCGTTTCCGGGAGGAACAAATCATGTCCATGCGCTCGCTTCGTATCGTCTCGCTCACTGCTGCCCTCGCCGCCGGTCTTGCCGTGACAGCGGTTTACGCCGCCAATCCCACGGTCGGCGGCGCGGCGATGTTCGAAAACAAGAATATCGTCGAGAATGCCGTGAACTCGCCTGTCCACACCACGCTGGTCGCCGCCGTGACTGCCGCCGGCCTGGTCGACACGCTCGCCAGTTCGGGACCGTTCACGGTCTTTGCGCCGACGAATTCGGCTTTCGGCAAGCTGCCGGGCGGAACAGTCGACACGCTGCTCGAGCCTGCCAACAAGGGCCAACTGACCAAGGTCCTGACCGGGCATGTCGTGTCGGGCAAGATTTCGGCCGGACAGTTGCTCGGCCGCGCCAAGGCCGCCGGCGGCCAGTACAAGATGAAGACGGTGAGCGGCGACACCATCACAGCCGTCGCCAACGGCAAGGGCGTCGCCATCGTCGACGAAAGCGGCGGCACATCCGTCATCACCACCGCCGATGTCAACCAGTCCAACGGCGTCATCCACGTCGTCAACAAAGTGCTCTTGCCGAAGTAGGTTCTGGCGTCAGGGCGCGGTCCGTCAGTCCTTCGGCTTTCCGGGCCCGGACCGATCCCGGCCTCATGAGAGGCGCGCCTGTTTCTTGGGGAACCGTCTCCGGCATGGCCGGGGTTCCGCGATGTCCCTCGCGGGGCCCCGGTTTTTTGGCGTGACTTAGCGCCTGCAAAACCATCCCGATCGGTATAGTCTGCCGCCCGACGGACATATCGGACAGACTCGCCATGCAAGCACCCAATCCCGGAATCAAACACCCGATCCCGATGCACAAACGTGTCGGCTTCCTCAAACCGCTGGTCACCGCCGAGAACATCGAGATCGGCGATTTTACCTATTACGACGATCCTGACGGTCCCGATCTGTTCCAGCAAAAATGCGTGCTGCACCATTATCCGTTCATCGGCGACCGGCTGTTCATCGGAAAATTCTGCGCCATCGCCGAAGGCGCGCGCTTCATCATGAACGGCGCCAATCACGCCATGTCGGGCTTTTCCTCCTATCCGTTCAACATTTTTGGCCATGGCTGGGAGGAAGGCTTCGATCCGAAGACCTGGAGCCGGGAGGTTCGCGGCGACACCGTGCTCGGCAACGATGTCTGGATCGGCATGGAAGCGGTCATCCTGCCCGGCGTGACGATCGGCCACGGCGCCATCGTGGCTGCCAAATCCGTGGTGACGCATGACGTAGCGCCCTTCTCGATCGTTGCGGGCAACGCGGCGAAAATGGTCAAAAAGCGCTTCGACGACAGAACCGTGGCGCGGCTGCTCAAGGTCGGCTGGTGGGACTGGCCGATTGACAAGATCACGCGCAACCTCAATGCCATTCGCGGCGCCGACATTGCGGCCCTGGAGGCGGCGGTTTGAACGACAACGGCAAGACACTGGTCGGGACTGAAATTTTCGCTGCCCCGTGGGTATTCATCCGCGGCGTGCCGGCGATGAAATTCCTGCCGCCCGAAGGCCCGCCCGAAATCGCCTTTGCCGGCCGCTCCAATGTCGGCAAATCCTCGCTCATCAACGCGCTGGTCGGCCGCCACGGGCTCGCCCGCACCTCGAACACGCCGGGGCGCACGCAGGAGCTCAACTATTTCGTGCCGGACGGCTATTCAGGCGCGGAGGGCGACCTGCCGCCGGTGGCGCTGGTCGACATGCCCGGTTACGGCTACGCCACCGCGCCCAAGGAGAAGGTCGACGAATGGACCAAGCTCGTCTTCGACTATCTGAAGGGCCGCGTTACGCTGAAGCGGGTCTATGTGCTGATCGATGCCCGCCACGGCATCAAGGCCAAGGACGACGAAGTGCTCGGCCTGCTCGACAAGGCGGCCGTATCCTACCAGATCGTGCTGACCAAGACCGACAAGATCAAGGAAGCCGGAGTGCCCCGTTTGATTTCCGAAACCGTCGAGAGGATCAGGAAACGCCCGGCGGCCTTCCCTGGCGTCGTCGCCACCTCGTCGGAAAAGCGCGAAGGCCTCGACGAATTGCGCGCGGCGATGGCGCTTGCGGTCAACGCATGATCCCGAAAAGTGGAATCGGTTTTCGGACGAGATCATGCGTCGATTCAAAATGTTGAGCGTCCTTTGCGCGTCCGTGAGAACGCGCGGCGCTCAACTGGCGGCTGACGCAAACCTGTCACGCAATCCGGTTAAGCCGTAGCCATCAGCATTCGGAGATTTGCGATGGCGCGCATGGACACGGCTCATCAGCGTTGGAACGAAACCTGGAAATCGCCGCAAGGCAGGCTTGCCTGGTCGACGCCGGAGGACGACGTGGTCGCCTGTGCGCGAAAAGCCTATGAAACAGGCGCTCGCCGTGCGCTCGATCTCGGATGCGGCGTCGGACGTCACGCGCTGGCGCTTGCCACGATCGGCTTCGATGTCGACGCGCTCGATGGCAGCGACAGCGGCCTTGCCAACCTCCAGCGGTCGGCCGGCGCTCTCGGGGTAGCGGTGCGCGGGCATCATGGGCTGATGACCGACCTGCCGTTTGCCGACAACGCATTCGACTATCTCTTGAGCTTCAACGTGATCTATCACGGCGATCCGGACATCGTGACGCGCACGCTCGCCGAAATCCGCCGCGTGCTGCGGCCGGGCGGCATGCTGCAACTGACCATGCTGTCCAAGCGAAACGTGAATTACGGCCAGGGCGACGAGATCGCACCGGACACCTTCGTCGATCCAAAAGCCGACGACGACAAGATCCATCCGCATTTCTACTGCAATGCCGGCGAGTTCGTGGCCTTGCTGCAGGGATTCGAACTCGTCAGCCTGTTCGACAACGACCATGGTCTGGGCCACTGGCACTGGCACGCGGTGGCCGAGCGTTTGTAACGCCCGGGCCTGCTGCGGCTGCTCTTCAGGAATACCGCGTCCGCAGCCGGTCGGTCAGATATTCCATGATGAGCACGACCACGAAGATCGCCAGCATGATGGTCGAGGCGCTGCGGTACTGAAACAGGTCGAAGGCGACCTTCAGTTCCTGGCCGATGCCGCCGGCCCCGACGAGCCCCAGCACCACTGATGACCTGACCGCCTTCTCAAGCGCGAAAAGCGCCGTGTTGATCATCGACGGCAGGGCATCCGGGATGACCGCGCCGCACAGAATGCTGAACCGGCTCGCGCCGACGGCCGACAGCGCTTCCTGCGGACCCTTGTCGGCGTCCTCCATGGCTTCGGAGAAGAAACGGCCGCAAAAGCCTACCGTATCGACGATGATCGTCATAGTGCCGGCGACGGCTCCCAGCCCGACGGACGACACGAAAATCAGCGCCCAGACGAGATCGGGAACGGTGCGGAAGAAGGAGACGACGCCTTTGAAGAGGAATGTGGTCGCCGCTATGGGCGTTATGCCGCGCGCCGACATCCACGCGACCGGCAGGCTGACCACGATGCCGAGCGCCGTTCCGGCGATGGCGATCTGAAAGGTCTCGACCAGCCGCCAGAAGATGCGCCAGAGAAAGTCGGGATCGGTTTCGGGCGGCAGCATGCGCGAGACGAGCTTGGCCATGCGCGGCACGCCATTGGCCAGGCGCTCCGGCGACGGCGCGACATCGGAGATCGACACGATCACGACCGCGGCCACAGCCACCAGGAGCGCGAACCGCAGCGCGGAAAAGCCCGAAAAGCGCGGCGGCGCGGCCATGCCCGCGGCGATCATGAAAACACCTTTTCAAGATCGCGCTTGGAAAGATCGCGGCTTTGCGCGTCCAGAAAGACGCGGCCGTCCTTCAGGGCTATGACCCGGCGCGCATAGGAAAGCGCATGGTCCATGTCGTGCGTGGTGTAAACCAGCGTCGTGCCCGTCCGGTCGGCGATGTCGGCGAAGGCCTGCATGACATCGTGTCCGGCCGCCGGATCGAGGCTTGCCGCCGGTTCGTCGGCGATAAACAGCCGTGGCTTCCTGACCAGCGCCCTGGCGATGGCGACGCGTTGCGCCTGGCCGCCCGAAAGCTGATCGGCGCGCGAAAG
>JBGTLX010000083.1:0-3542 GCA_041743855.1 Rhizobiaceae bacterium
GAATACGCGCCCGGCCAGTACGAATTGACCCTGCATTATCGCAAAGACGTGATGCAGGCCGCCGACGATCTCGTCATGCTGAAGCGGCTGGTGCGCGCTCAAGGTCGCAGGCATGGGGTCACCGCCTGCTTCATGGCCAAGCCGATCGAGAAATATGCCGGCTCCGGCATGCATTTCCACGTATCCCTGCTCAAGGGTGATGGCCGCAACGTCTTTGCCGAGGCGGGCGGCGAAAGCTGGTCGCTGCCCTTGCTTCGCGCCATCGGCGGACTGGCGCAAACCATGGCGGAATCGATGCTGGTGTTCGCGCCGCACGCCAACTCGTGGCGGCGGTTCGTGTCGCAATCCTATGCGCCCGTCGCGCCGAGCTGGGGCGTCAACAACCGCTCGGTGGCGCTGCGCGTTCCCGCCGGCGACGCCAACAACCGGCGCATCGAGCACCGCCTTTCCGGGGTGGACGCCAATCCCTATCTGGTCGCGGCCACCGTTCTGGCCGGCATCGCCAAGGGGCTGGACGAAGAACTCGATCCCGGCCCGGAAACCACCGGCAATGGCTACGAAACCGGCGCGCTGTCCTCAGGTGCCATGCCGGCCGACTGGCGCTCGGCGATCGAGGCTGCGAAGGAATCGGATTTTCTCAAGCAGGCGCTCGGTCCCGACCTCCATCACGCCTTTGTCGCCATCAAGCAGGCCGAATATCTGCGCGTCGCGCGCACCGTCGGCGAAACCGACTATCAGCTTTATCTGCACGAGGTTTAGGATCGGTCGCGCCGCGAGGCGCAACTCCGGATCACTTTTCCGCGCCATTGTCGAATGTTGTAGCTTTGCACCATCGAAGAACATATCAAGAACACATGAGCGCTCTCAACACCCGCGAAAAGCTGGCGATTCTTTCCGATGCGGCCAAATACGATGCGTCCTGCGCGTCGTCGGGCGCGGCCAAGCGCAACTCGCTGCAATCCGGCGGCATCGGCTCCACCGAAGGCATGGGCATCTGCCATTCCTATGCGCCGGACGGCCGCTGCATCTCACTCCTGAAGATCCTGCTCACCAATTTCTGCATCTACGATTGCAGCTATTGCATCAACCGCTCGTCCTCCAATGTCCGCCGCGCCCGCTTCGCGATCGTCGAGGTGGTGCGGCTGACCATGGAATTCTACAAGCGCAACTACATCGAGGGCCTGTTCCTGTCGTCGGGCGTCATCCGCTCGCCCGACGAAACCATGGGCGAGATGGTCGAAGTCGCGCGGCGGCTGCGGGTCGAGGAAAAGTTCGGCGGCTACATTCATCTGAAAACCATTCCCGAATGCTCGGCCGAACTGCTCGACCAGGCGGGCAAATATGCCGACCGGCTGTCGATCAACGTCGAACTGCCGACCGACGAGGGCGTGAAAAAACTCGCGCCGGAAAAGAAACCGGAGACGATCCGTCTCTCGATGGCGAAGTTGCGCGCGCGCATCGAGGAAAAAGCCGAACCGACGTTGCGGACGAAGAAGCGGCAGCGTTTCGCGCCGGGCGGCCAGTCGACGCAGATGATCATCGGCGCGGACGCCACGCCCGACGCCGGCATTTTGCAGACCAGCGCGCGGCTTTACGGCAGCTACCATCTGCGCCGCGTCTATTATTCGGCGTTCAGCCCGATTCCGGATTCATCCGCCGCGCTGCCGTTGCAGAAGCCGCCGCTGATGCGCGAGCACCGGCTCTACCAGGCCGACTGGCTGATGCGGTTCTACGGGTTTGCCCAGGGCGAAATCCTCGATGGCGCGGGCGATGGCATGCTCGACCTCGCCATCGACCCGAAACTGGCCTGGGCGCTGCGCAACCGCGCGATGTTTCCGGTCGACGTGAACCGGGCCGACCGCGAATTGCTGCTACGCGTGCCGGGATTGGGGACCAAGGTGGTGGCGCGGCTCATCGAAACGCGCCGCTACCGCCGCCTGCGGCTCGAGGATGTCGGCCGGCTTTGCCAGTCTGTCGCCAGACTGCGACCCTTCATCGTCGCCGAAGGCTGGTCGCCCGGCGACTTGACCGACGATCTGGGCCTGCGCGCAAAGATCGCGCCGCCGGCACAACAACTGTCGCTGTTCTGACGATGGCTCAGTCCGCCCTCCAACTCGGCCGATACCGTGTCGATCTGGCGAGCCAGAGCGACTTTTCCGTCTGGCGCGACGCCGCGCGGCGGCTGGTCCTGACCGGGGTACGGCCGGAGGAGATTGCGTGGGAGGTTACTGATGGCCGAATGGGGACCGACGCCACACTCCCCAATATCCCGCCCGGCGTGGAACTGAAGGTCACAAAAGAATTCGTCGAGAGCGCCGAGACCGTCATCTGCCATTCCGATCCCGAGCGCTTCGCCTTTCTCTACCGGCTGCTGTGGCGGCAGCGGAACGAACCGAACCTGCTGAAGATCGCGTCCGACCCCGACATCATCCGCTTCGAGGCGATGGCGAAATCGGTGCGCCGCGACATCCACAAGATGCGGGCTTTCGTGCGCTTCCGGAAGATCGGCGACGGCGACGGGGAACGCTACGTCGCCTGGTTCGAGCCGGATCATTTCATCGTCGAGCGCAACGCGCCGTTCTTCGTGCGCCGCTTCACCGGCATGAACTGGACGATCCTGACGCCCTATGCCTCGGCCAGATGGGATGGCGAAAATCTTGCCATCGGCCCGGGCGCGGACAAGCGCGACGCGCCATCCGAGGATGCGACAGAAGAACTGTGGCGGACGTATTTCCGCAACATCTTCAATCCGGCGCGGCTGAAGGTGAAGGCCATGCAGGCGGAGATGCCGAAGAAATACTGGCGGAACCTGCCGGAGGCCTCGCTCATTCCGGGCATGATCGCGGGGGCTGAGGAGGCAGCAAGCGACATGGTCGCGAAAATGCCGACGACGCCCGCGCCGCACCACGCAAAAGTGCAGGCGAAGCACTGGCCCGAGCAGCCGCCGGCCGAAATTGGCGACGGCGCCGACGCAAAAACCATCTACGAATTACGCGAGGCGGCGAAAGGCTGCCGCCGCTGTCCGTTGTGGCGCGACGCGACCCAGACCGTGTTCGGCGAGGGCGGGCAGGATGCGAAGGTGGTGTTCGTCGGCGAGCAACCCGGCGACCAGGAGGACATCGCTGGAAAACCCTTCGTCGGACCGGCGGGAAAAGTGTTCGACGACATTTTGCAGCAGGCGGGCGTCGAGCGCAGCGTCGTTTACGTCACCAACGCCGTAAAACATTTCAAGTTCGAGCCGCGCGGCAAGCGGCGCATCCATTCAAAACCCAATGCCGGCGAAATCCAGGCCTGCCGCTGGTGGCTGGGCAAGGAACTGACGCTGATCAAGCCCGATCTGGTCGTGGCGCTGGGCGCGACGGCGGCGCAGTCGCTGCTGGGCCGTGCCGTCCCGGTAACGAAGATGCGCGGCGAGGTTTTGGTGCGCGACGACGGCTTGCGCGTCTTCATCACCATCCATCCGTCCTTCATCCTGCGCATCCCCGACCCGGCCGACAGCCAGGCCGAACGAACGCGGTTTTTGGAGGATATGCAGGCGGTGA
>JBGTLX010000084.1:0-4241 GCA_041743855.1 Rhizobiaceae bacterium
GGCATGTTGAGCGCGATGAAGATGCCGAGCGGGATCTCGATCGCCAGGATGATGGCGGAGAAGACGAGGTTGCGGCCCATCGCCTCCCAGAAACGGTCGGACGACAGGATGTCCTCGAACCAGGCCGTGCCCGCCCAGAAGAATTCATTCTGTCCAAAAGTGTCCTGGACCGAGTAATTCACCACCGTCATCAGCGGGATCACCGCCGAGATGGCCACCAGCACCAGCACCGGCAGCACCATGAACCAGGCTTTGTTGTTCCAGGTCTTTTCCATGGCTAGACCATGATCCGGTTAAGTTGAATGGTTCTGCCGGTGGAAATTTGCGGCAAGGTCGAGGGATTTGGCGAAGGGCGTACCGGCAGTATGTCCGAGCCGAAGCCCGAAGGATTTGACGCAAATTTACCCGGCCCTTCGGGTTTCCGGGCGGCAGGCGCCCACTTTGTCGGCCCGCTCGGCCGTACTACCGGTACGACCTTCGCGACCCTCCGCGTGGATCGCCACGCCGTCCGAGAAACAGAACCAATCCAACTTAGCCCGATCATGGTCTTGGCCCCATCTCGATGCGCCATGAATCGGCGTAGAGGTTGATGCCGGCCTGATCGAAGGCGATCTTCGGGTCGGACGGGATGCTTTCGTCCTCGCCGAGGATGGCGGCGATGTCGCGGCCTTCGAGCGTGGCGCGCACCACCTTGTGGCGGCCGATATCCTCGACCTTCCTGATTGCGACGGGCATGCCGCTGGCGCCGAGCCGGACATATTCGGGCCGAATGCCGAGTTCGATCCCGCCTGAAGAGCCGGCCGCGGGCGCTCCCGGCAATTCGATGGTCTGGCTGCCGATGCGCGCGCTTTTGCCGTCGATCTGGACAGGCATGACGTTCATGCCGGGCGAACCGATGAAATAGCCGACGAACGTGTGTTTCGGGCGCTCGAACAGTTCGGCCGGCGTGCCGATCTGCACGACCTCGCCCTCATACATCACCACAACCTTTTCCGCGAAGGTCAGCGCCTCGGTCTGGTCGTGCGTAACATAGATCATGGTGAAGCCGAAGCGGCGATGCAGCTGCTTCAACTGCGAGCGCAGCACCCATTTCATGTGCGGGTCGATGACGGTCAGCGGCTCGTCGAACAGGATGGCGTTGACGTCGGAGCGCACCAGCCCGCGCCCGAGCGAAATCTTCTGCTTCTGGTCGGCGGTCAGGCCGCGCGCTTTCTTGTTCGCCCAGCTCGCTAGGTCGATCATCTCCAGCGTCTCGCGCACCTTGCGGTCGACATCGGCCTCGGCGACGCCGCGGTTGCGCAGCGGAAACGCCAGATTGTCGTAAACCGTCATCGTGTCGTAGATGACCGGAAACTGGAACACCTGCGCAATGTTGCGTTCCTGCGTCGACAGCCGCGTCACATCGCGGCCGTCGAACAGCAACTCGCCGTGCGAGGGGTGCAGCAAGCCCGAAATGATGTTGAGCAGCGTGGTCTTGCCGCAGCCGGAAGGCCCGAGCAGCGCATAGGCGCCGCCATCCTCGAAACCGTGATGAACCTCCTTCAGCGCGAAGTCCGAAGGCTGCTTCGGATTGGGACCGTAGGCGTGGCGGATGTGGTTTACGTCGATGCGCGCCATGCCGCCCTCACGCCGCGAGTTTCTGGGGCGCGACTGCCGCGCGGCCGTCCGCGTCAAACACCATGATGTGGCGCGGATCGATGAACACCTCGATCGTCTCGTCGGGTTCGAACACCTTTATCCCGTGCGCCAGCATCACCCAGCGCGCATCCGCGAAATCGAGATGCACGAAACTTTCCGAGCCGGTGATCTCGGTGATCGACACCTTGGCCCTGACCGGCACGGCTGCCGGATTTTTCCGCTCGAGCGACAAATGGTGCGGCTGGAAGCCGATCGTGTAGCTCTCGTCGGGAATGCCCAAAAGCTCCGGAGGCACCGGCAGGTTCACGCCGCCTTCGAGCAAAAAACTTTGCCCGCTCTTCTGGAGGACGATCGTGTTCAGAGGCGGATCGGCGAAGGTTTTTGCCGTCACCAGATCGTTCGGCCTGCGAAACACATCGATCGTCGGGCCGAACTGCGTCACCCGGCCTTGCGACAATGTCGCCGTGTTGCCGCCGAGCAGCAGCGCCTCATGCGGCTCGGTCGTGGCATAGACGAAGATCGTGCCGGCTTCGGCGAACAGCCGCGGCAGTTCGGCGCGCAGTTCCTCGCGCAGTTTGTAGTCGAGATTGGCCAGCGGCTCGTCGAGCAGCACCAGTCCGGCATTCTTGACGATGGCGCGCGCAAGGGCTGTGCGCTGCTGCTGGCCGCCCGACAGGCTGAGCGGCGTGCGGCCGAGATAGGGCGTCAGCTTGAGCAGCGAGGCTGCGCGCTGCACCTCCTTGTCGATCGTCGCCTTGTCGGCCCCGGCAACGCGCAGCGGCGAAGCGATGTTCTCATAGACCGTCATCGCCGGGTAATTGATGAACTGCTGATAGACCATGGCGATCTTGCGTTTTTGCACCGGCACGCCGGTGACATCGGCGCCGTCGAACCAGACCGAGCCCGAGGTTGGCGCGTCGAGGCCGGCCATCAGCCGCATCAGGCTGGTCTTGCCCGAAAGCGTCGGCCCGAGCAGGACATTGAGGCTGCCATGCTGAAGCGTCAGCGACACGTCGCGGATCTGGTCAGCGCCGGCCACCGTCTTCGTTACGTTCCTCAGTTCCAGCATGTCGCCTCCTCCCAGGCATCTTCCTGTGCGCAGCCTACTCGGCGGCGATGTGGATTCCGGGCTTCAATCCGTTCATGTATTCGTCGAGCGCGGCAGCCTGATCCTTGCTCAGCTTAAGACCTCGCTTGGTCCTGCGCCACAGAATGTCTTCGGCCGTCTGCGCCCATTCCTGCTCGATCAGATAGCGGATTTCGGCCTCGTAGAGATCCGCGCCGAAATGCCGGCCAAGGTCGGCAACCGATTTCGCCAGCCCGAGCAGAGTGTTCGCCCGCGTCCCGTAGAGACGCGTCAGCCGGCGCGCGAAGCGCAGGTCGAGAAAGGGATAGTCGCGCTTCAGCCGGTTCACCTCGGCCTCAAAACCGGTCGGAGCAAAAGCGCCGCCCGGCAACGCCGCCGTCGCCGTCCACGGCGTGCCGCGCTTGCCTAAAAAACCCTCGATCTTCTCCAGCATGGATTCGGCGAGCCGCCGATAGGTGGTGATCTTGCCGCCGAATATGTTGATGATCGGGGCCTGTCCGTCGCGGCTGTCGGCCTTCAGCACGTAATCGCGCGTGGCCTCCTGCGCCATCGACGCGCCGTCGTCATAGAGCGGGCGGACGCCCGAATAGGTCCAGACGATCTGGTCGGGCGTCACGGCTTCCGAAAAATACTCGCTGGCTGCGTCGCAGAGGTAGACGATCTCGGCCTGGCTGATCGCAGCCTCGCGCGGATCGCCGGTATAGTCCTGGTCTGTGGTGCCGATCAGCGTGAAATCATCTTCATAGGGGATGGCGAAGATGATGCGGCCGTCCTTGTTCTGGAAGAAATAGGCGCGCGCATCCTCGAATTTTTTCGGCACGACGATGTGGCTGCCCTGCACCAGGCGGACATTGTGGACGTCGTTCTGACCGATGGCGCCGGACAGAACGTGGTCGACCCAGGGGCCGGCGGCATTGACGATCAGCCGCGCCTTGACCTCCTCGGTCGCTCCCGTGCGCAGATCCTCCACGCTCACGATCCAGCAGTCATGCTCGCGCCGGGCGCCCGCAACCTTCGAGCGGGTGCGGATGATCGCGCCGCGATCGGCCGCGTCACGGGCGTTCAGCACGACCAGCCGCGCGTCGTTGACCCAGCCGTCGGAATATTCGAACGCCTTTTTGAACAGCGGCTTTAGCGGCTTGCCGGCCGGATCGCGCGTCATGTCGAGGGTTTTGGTCGGCGGCAGCAGTTTGCGGCCACCGATATGATCGTAGAGGAAAAGGCCGAGCCGGATCAGCCAGGCCGGCCGCAGGCCCTTGGCGTAGGGCAGCACGAAGCGCATCGGCCAGATGATGTGCGGTGCGTTTTTCCAGAGAATCTCGCGCTCCATCAGGGCTTCGCGCACCAGCCGGAATTCATAATGTTCCAGATAGCGAAGACCGCCATGGATCAGCTTGGTCGAATAGGACGAGGTGCCGCTGGCGAGATCGTTCATTTCGGCGAGATATACGGAGTATCCCCGGCCAACCGCGTCGCGGGCGATGCCGCAACCGTTGATGCCGCCGCCGATGACAAA
>JBGTLX010000085.1:0-5697 GCA_041743855.1 Rhizobiaceae bacterium
GAAAGGCAGCGTTTGCAAATGACGGTGAAGAGAATCGCATTCACGATCGCACCGGTCGTGCTGATGCTGGCAGTGCTGTGGAGCCTGACCGGGATTGAGACAAGGCTCGCGTCGCTTGGCACGTCCGAGGCGGCATACCTGTTTCTGGGGCGGATCGGTCTGGCGCTCCCCTATGCGGCCGCCGGCCTCGTCGGCCTCATTTTTCTCTTTGCGACGGCCGGTTCGGCACCGATCCGGTGGGCGGGTTTAGGCGCGCTGATCGGCGCGGTGGTCATAGACGCCGTTGCCGTCATGAGCGAGAGCGCCCGGCTTCTTTCCTTCGCGAACCGGGTTCCTGAGGGAACACTCCTGTCCTACGCTGATCCCTTCACGATCGGCGGCGCGACGGTCGCGCTTTTCGTCGGCGTCTTCGCGCTCCGCGTCGCATTGCGCGGCAATGCCGCCTTCGCGTCACCATCCCCGAAGCGGATCACCGGCAAGCGCGCCATCCATGGCGACGCCGACTGGATGACGTTGGCCGAGGCTGCAAAACTCTTTCCGAAAGAGGGCGGCATCGTCGTCGGCGAACGCTATCGCGTCGACCGCGACACGATCGCCGCCAGACCGTTCAGGGCGAGCGATCTTGAGAGCTGGGGGAGTGGAGGCGGGAAACCGCTGCTTTCGTTCGACGGCGATTTCGGCTCCGGGCACGCGATCGTCTTCGCTGGATCAGGCGGCTTCAAGACGACGTCCGTGACGATCCCGACCGCGCTTAAATGGCCGGGCGGAATGGTGGTTCTCGACCCTTCGAATGAGGTCGCGCCGATGGTCGCCGCGCATCGCAAATCGTGCAACCGCCAGGTCCATGTGATCGATCCAGGGCGCGAGGGAACAGGCTTCAACGCACTGGACTGGATCGGACGGTTCGGCGGCTCGAAGGAGGAGGATATCGCCGCTGTCGCGTCCTGGATCATGACCGAGAATCCGCGTGTTGACGCGGGGCGCAGCGACTTCTTTCGCGGGTCGGCGCAGCAACTGGTCACGGCGCTGATCGCGGACGTCTGTCTCTCCGGGCACACACCGGCAGAAGGGCAGACGCTGCGCCAGGTCCGAACCAATCTCGCCGAGCCGGAACCCAAATTGAGAACCCGGCTGCAGGAGATCTACGACTCGTCGCAAAGCGCCTTCGTCCGCGAAAATGTCGCCCCCTTCATCAACATGACGCCGGAGACATTCTCCGGCATCTACGGCGCCGCATCGAAAGAAACGCACTGGCTGTCCTATGAGAATTATGCGGCGCTCGTCTCGGGCCGCAGTTTCACGACCGACGAAGTTGCCGCCGGCAGAACGGACGTCTTCATCAATCTCGACCTGAAGACGCTGGAAAACCATCCGGGCCTTGCCCGCGTCATCATCGGTGCGTTGATGAACTCCATCTACAATCGCAATGGAGATGTCGAAGGCAGAACGCTGTTCCTGCTCGACGAGGTGGCCCGTCTCAGCTTCATGCGCATTCTGGAAACCGCGCGCGACGCCGGTCGCAAGTACGGCATCAGCCTCCTGATGCTGTTTCAGTCGATCGGCCAGATGCGCGAAGCCTATGGCGGGCGCGACGCATCCTCGAAATGGTTCGAGTCCGCTTCATGGATATCGTTTGCCGCCATCAACGATACGGACACCGCCGAATACATCTCGAAGCGCTGCGGCGACACGACGGTGGAGGTTGGTCAGACGAGCACATCCTCGCGGATGAACGGGACCTCGCGGACACGCTCCAAGCAGCTCACTCGGCGGCCGCTGATCCTTCCCCACGAAGTGATGCAGATGCGCACCGACGAACAGATCGTCTTCACCGCCGGCAACTCGGCGCTGCGTTGCGGCCGCGCGATCTATTTCCGGCGCAAGGACATGACCGCGATCGTTGATTCAAACAGATTCGGTCCGAAGAAAAAATGAGGACGGCCTCGTCGGCACACTCGTTTCCCCATGGAAGCTCCGGGGCTTCTCTTCGGCGCAGTTTGGATTGCGCGTTCAGCCCCTCCGCTTCGCCGCCGTCAGAGACGGCGGCGGCCCTTCGGGCCGGGAAACAAACGCCAACCGTCAATCGCGAGCTTCGTGGGGCGGCCTGTTCGCGTTCATCAATACTGTGAATCGCAAACTGCCAATCGATTCAAAACAGTCATTGGACGAGATCGGCGATGCGGCCGAGAATCGAGGATGCGCCACGATCATCATCCCTGCTTCCTTCGTCGCATCGACCCGAGCCGGAACATGGCGCGCTTCTATGTACTCTCTCTTCAGCCGACCCTCTTCGGCGAGATGTCGCTCGTCCGCAACTGGGGCCGCATCGGCACGCGAGGCCGGGAAAAAACCGAGCTATTCGGGACCGTCGACGAGGCGGCAATGGCTCTCACAACACTCGCTACGCGTAAGCATAAGCGGGGATATGCTCCCAGATCGTGACAACTTCTGGAGTGATGGTCCGATCACAGGCAAGATTTGAACCGCCCTTCCTAGCCACGCCCTGACCCTGTCGAAAAGACTGGAACCGATTTTCATTCCGCGCAGCCCGCGTGCTGCGGCAGCGCTCGGACACGACCTGTAACTCGCCGGCGCGACGGTCTCCTATTCCCCTCAGCTTGCGCGGGCGTTAGGACAACCGAAACACAGAAGCACTCCAAAAAGAACCTGGACGACAACCACGATGGCAATAAAAAATATCGACGCCTACGTCGATCGCATGGGCCTGGTTATAACGACTGATCCAGAGATCGGCCGCCCGGTGCATCGCCGGCCCGGTTTCGAAGGGATCGCGAAACTTGGTGATATGGAGAAGTCGATCAGCGCGTTCCTGCTCGCCAAGCGTAAGCAAAAGAAACTGAGCCGCGAGAAGCTCGCGCAACTCGTCGGTCTCTCGGTACAGGTTTACGGACGCTACGAAAGGGCGTTCTCCAAGATCCATGTCACCCGCATGATTCATTTGAGCGAAATTCTCGGTTTCACACCCCTGGAGATAGTCTACGCGGCCGCACCGCATCTGTTCGGTGACTCGCCTGAAGAGGCGGAGGATCGCATTCGTTTGGCGAGCACGCTGTCGAGGCTGTCACATCGCCAGATCCGCGCCTTGTCTGATTTTCTGGAAGAGTTTGACACGCATGGCGGTTCGTCGGGAAATGGCCACTGATCTGCACGGCTACAGACGGAATGACATCAGATTCCAGCTATGCGACTTCAAGGTTAAGGCGACGCCGACGCGAGAAGGCCGCAACCCTTCGACCGGTGCGGCGATGACGATCGCCGCTTCGAAAAAGCTCACCTTCGCACCCGCAAAGGTCGTCAAGGACGCGATCAACAGCTGACGTCTTACGATCAGCTTCGACTCCGGCGACAGGAAACGCTTGCAATGAGCGGTGGCCGAATGTTCGTCCGGCCACCGCTCCTTTCCATTTCAGTGACCGCCGTTTGCGAGCTCGATCAGCACGTCGGCGTGACAAGCCTGCGGGGCGCACCAGCAGACAAGATTTCGACCGCGCAACTCGTCGAGCGATGCCATCAGATCGGGCTGTTCGATGACCCAAACGCGGTACTGGGCGATGACCTCGGACCGTGATCCGTCGCGCCCGAGCACGAACGGATTGCCCCACTTGCTCGGGCGTCCGACATAGACCTGGGCCTCGGTGGAGGACTTGCCTGCGTTGCGGGCGTTCAGAACTCTGCACATGTGTCGCTGCTCCTTCCTTTCGACGAGCCGGCCCCGCCTTGTCTGGCGGGGCCTTCGTTTCGGGCCGGTCAGTCCCGGTTCGGTCGGGACCAGATGAGCGAGAGGCTTTCCTCGCCTTCGACCTCGATCAGGGTGGCGTAGATCGGGGCCGGGAAGCTCGGATCGTCCAGCTTCACCGAGAGGTAGTCGCGGTCGCGCTCCGAGGTCTTCTTCCAGGCGGCGCCAAACTCGACATTGCCGGCGAGGATGCGGAAGTCGGGGCCCTTCTCGGAGGTGCGCTCGACCGGGACGAGCTTGGCCTTGACGTTGAGGGCGAGCGTCTTGACGGTGCCGGTGAAGCCGTTGCCGCTGGAGGCGAAGTTTCCGATGGTAGCCATTGTCGTGTTCCTTTTCGTTTCTCGGGCCGCGCCCATCGCGGCCTCGATGGCAGTCGACAGACCGGAGGCGATCGACCCGCACCTGAAAGGCCGAAACGAAGTGGAGGGCGGACAGGGCGAGGCTTTCTTGTCTCGTGAGGAATGGACGCGTTTAGCGGCCAGGGGAAGAAAACGAGACCGGCCGTTGCGGGTGTGAGAGCGAGACGAGCGGAGCGAAGTCGGTCTCTGGTCAGACATGCCACATCGAGGACGCCGTGGGCGGGCCTTTGCAGAAACCGGCAGGGATCACGACCGGCGACTGACATCGACATTTACGAACCGCGGCAACGCCGCCGACACGAGAAGGTCCCAGCCGCACGACGAACGCGCCATGAACCGGGCATCCACGCACCAGCCTGCAAATGTCCGGCAACCTCTCTTTGCCGGTCGAGAGATTTGGCGATGGATGGGCAGGCTCGCGCCACGAAAGCGCGACGCGCAAGCAGCCGGCCGTTCCGCTCCACGGTCCGATATCCTCCGCATGACGCGGAAGGTGGTGGCTTCCGTCATGACCTGATCCATCCGAACGGCGACAGGCAAGACGAGACCCGTCAGATGAGGCGGGCCGCGTTGCGCCAGGAGCGGGCAGATTTGTCTACAGGCCGCACATGCCGGTGCACTCGTTGATGAACAGGTCGAGCTGGCCGCGATCGGCGTCGGTGGAAAGATCGGCCTCGCCGAGCGGCACGGCCGAGCGATGCAGAAAGACCTCGCCGCGAAGGCCGCGCAGCCCGGTGCGGATCGAATGGTCGACGGCGACGACATCCGCCCAGGCTTCCGGATCGGTGTCGCGGATCTGCCACCACATCGCGTCGGAATGAAACGGACACCCGACGCATGAGCTTTTCGGGGGAATCGGATAGTCATGGCGCCGGAGCCAGGTCAGACAGTCCTGCCGGCTCATACGCTGCTCAACAATCGGCCAGCGGTTGACCTGCCATCCCTCGAAGCTCGGCTTCATGCGGACGATCTCGTCCGTGGAGATGTCGAGCCACTGTTCCACGACCGGCGTCTTCGGCGAGCGCTTTCGCGTGAGACCGGCAATCTCGCGCACCTTCCGGCGGATCGGCACGATCTTGTATTCCGTTGTGCATTGCCGCCGGATCATGGCGATGTCGGCGCGGCCGCCCCGCCGGACAGTCCGGGTGAATGCGGGGACCGAGGCCCAGCGGTCCCCGGCCGCGGCCTGCACCAGGTTTTCCCGTAGATTTCCGGCGGAAACGATATGGACGGGGAACGGCAGGACGTTTGGCGACATCAGCCAGGCGAGATGCTCATAAACCGCTTTCTGTTCCCAGCCGGTATCGGCGAAGATGGCGCAGTCGGGCATCGGCCCCACGACGCCATGGGCAGCCATCAGCGCCAGCGTCGTTGACTGCACGCCGGCTCCAAGGCTGAGCACACGAAGGCGGATCGGGGATGGCGTTACGCCATCCCCGACAATACGAGGAGAAGCAAGCATCAGGCCGCCTCCCCGATCGCCAAAACCTTGGGCTGGAGATCGTGCAGGAAGGTGACGGCGCGTTGCGCGTGGGCAGCAGCCGAGAAGATGAAGCGCTTGTCGTTCGAGAGCACTTCGAG
>JBGTLX010000086.1:0-3035 GCA_041743855.1 Rhizobiaceae bacterium
TACGGCCTCTATCCGCGAATTCCATGCTGCCGGCCGCGATGTCGTCGGCTCCGCGCCGGTCGGCGTCGAGGGAACGGCGGCCTGGCTCGACGCGATCGGCGAGGCGTGCGGCATTCCGGTTCGCACCGTTGACGCCGCCAAGGCTTCAATCCTGGCTGCGACCACGGCTGCGCTGGCGGGCTCGCCGATCACCGCCCGCATCACGCTGTCCGGCTATGAAGGCTCGGAACTCATCGTCGGCCGGCTCTTGAAAGAGTCGGGCGCCGATCTGCGCTACGTCGGCACGGCCTGCCCGAAGACGAAGTGGAACGAGGCCGACGCCGAATGGCTGGGCGCGCATGGCGTCCATGTCGAATTCCGTGCTTCGCTGGAAAAGGATATTGCAGCCGTCGACAGCTTCGAACCCGAACTCGCGATCGGCACGACGCCGGTGGTCCAGCATGCCAAGCAGAAAAGCATACCGGCGCTCTATTTCACCAATCTGATTTCGGCGCGTCCGCTGATGGGGCCTGCTGGCGCGGGCTCGCTCGCCACCGTCATCAACGCGGCCGCCGGCAACAAGGCCCGCTTCGATACGATGACCGCGTTTTTCGACGGCGTCGGCAAGGGCCACACGGCCGGAATCTGGCACGATCCGCATCGCCTGCCCTCCAGGGATGCGCCTCCCGCAAAGCCTCTGGTCGCAGCCAAATCCTCCGTCACGATGGAGGATTTCTGATGCTCGTCCTCGATCATGATCGCGCCGGCGGCTACTGGGGCTCGGTCTATGTGTTCTCGGCGCTGAAGGGGCTGCAGGTCATCATTGACGGGCCGGTCGGCTGCGAGAACCTGCCGGTGACATCGGTACTCCACTACACCGACGCGTTGCCGCCGCACGAACTGCCGATCGTGGTCACTGGCCTGAGCGAGGAAGAGCTCGGCCAGAAGGGCACCGAAGGCGCGATGAAGCGCGCGCATGCGACGCTCGATCCGACCAAGCCGAGCGTCGTCGTCACTGGCTCGATCGCCGAGATGATCGGCGGCGGCGTGACGCCCGAAGGCACACGCATCATGCGCTTCCTCCCGCGCACGATCGATGAAGACCAGTGGCAGAGCGCCGATCGGGCGCTGGCGTGGCTTTGGAAGGAATTCGGACCCAAGGGCAAGAAGCCGAAGAAGGCCGCCCCAAAGATCGAGGGCGCCAAGCCTCGAATTAACATCATCGGGCCGATCTACGGCGCCTTCAACATGCCTTCCGATCTGGCCGAGATCAGACGCCTCCTCGAAGGCATCGGTTGCGAAATCAACCTTGTTTTCCCGCTCGGCGTCGACATCGGCGACGTGCCGAAGCTTGGCGACGCAGATGTCAACATCTGCCTCTACCGCGAGTTCGGGCGCAAACTCTGCGAGGCGCTGGAGAAGCCCTATCTCCAGGCGCCGATCGGGCTGCATTCGACGACGGCGTTCCTGCGCAAGCTCGGCGAGCTGACGGGTTGCGATCCCGAGCCGTTCATCGCGCGCGAGAAAATGACGACGATCAAGCCGTTGTGGGATCTGTGGCGGTCGGTCACCCAGGATTTCTATGCGACAGCGAGTTTCGGCATCGTCGCCAGCGAGACTTACGCGCGGGGCATCCGCAATTTTCTCGAGAACGACATGGGTTTTCCCTGCGCCTTCGCCTTCGCCCGGCGCGCCGGCGAAAAGACCCACAATGACGAGGTCCGCAAGGCGATCCACGAGAAGCAGCCGCTGATCCTGTTCGGTTCGTTCAACGAGCGCATGTATTCGGCCGAGGCCGGCGGGCGCTCCTCCTACATACCGGCTTCTTTTCCCGGCGCGATCATCAGGCGTCACACCGGCACGCCGTTCATGGGCTACGCTGGCGCCACCTATCTGGTGCAGGAAATCTGCAACGCGCTGTTCGACGCGCTGTTCAGGATTTTGCCGCTCGGCGCGGATCTGGACAAGGTCGAGGCGACGCTGGCGCGGCTGCATCACGAACTTCCCTGGGACAGCGACGCGCAGCACCTGCTCGACGAGGCGGTCGGCGCGCAACCTGTGCTGGTTCGAATTTCGGCCGCCAAGCGATTGCGCGACCGAACCGAGGAATTCGCCCGCAAGGCCGGCGAGGAACGGGTCACCGCGGCGCGCATGAGAGAGGTTTTGGGGGTCGAACTGCACCCGGCCTGAGGCCGTGGCGCGGTTTGAAATCGGGAACGGGAGGACGGGATGGCAAGCTTAGACGTCGGACGGCAGCTTTCGACCTACGATCGGCAGAACTGCGAACAGCGGCTGTCGGCCTATGATCGCCAGCGTTGCGAACAGCGGCAGGCGATCGGTCTGTTCTGGATCGTCTATCCGTTCTGTCTTGTCTCAGCCATTGCCGCGCGGCTGACGCCGAAGCGCAGGGCGGCCTCCATGCCGGATGGCCGCCGCTCCGTCTTCGGCGAGGCGCGGGCGGCGGCTGCGAGTTGTGTGCCGTTCGCCTTCCGGTGAGCGGCGCGGGCCTGGTCCGTAACGGCGTGCCCATCGAGAATCTGGAACCCGAAAGGGTTTTGGGTGATCCGGACAGACCATCGTCCGGAGAAAGCCAAGGACCTGAAAATCCGCGGCAAAGAGGTCGCACGGTTTTCGTGCGGCAACTGGCCGAAAGGCCGAAACGAAGGAGGTAGAAATGGCTGTGAATGATGGGTCCCTGTCGGGCCTTTCGGAAGCGGAAGCCAGAGAATTCCACTCCGTTTTCATGACTAGCTTTCTTGTGTTCGTGGTGGTCGCCGTGATCGCCCATGTCCTTGCCTGGATATGGCGTCCCTGGCTGCCCGGCTCAGGCGGCTATGCATCGTTCGACGATGGCGTCGCCACCGTCGGCTCTCTCGTGTCGATGCTGACATAAGGGGAAAGCGAAATGTGGAGAATGTGGCTTCTCTTCGATCCGCGCAGAACGCTGATCGCACTGTTCACCTTCCTGTTCATACTGGCGCTGGTGATTCATTTCATCCTGCTCAGCACGGACCGGTTCAACTGGCTCGAGGGACCACAACCGGCGGCAGCGCCGG
>JBGTLX010000087.1:0-3863 GCA_041743855.1 Rhizobiaceae bacterium
CAGACCGTTTATGCTGCCGCAGAGCGAAGATTATTGCCGATAGTCGTTGTTCGTGACCTCGAGCGGGGATTTAAGTGGTTTCGTTGCAGCCCCCAGTGATTAACAGCCTTCATCTCACCAGCCGCCCGGCCGATACGCGCGTGGTCGTCGCCATGTCCGGCGGGGTCGACTCCTCGGTAGTCGCGGCGCTGATGAAGGCCGAAGGCTATGACGTCGTCGGCGTGACCCTCCAGCTCTACGACCACGGCGAGGCGGTCGGCCGCAAGGGCTCCTGCTGCGCCGGCCAGGACATTCAGGATGCGCGCCGTGTCGCCGACCGCTTGCAGATCCCGCACTACGTGCTCGACTACGAGTCGCGATTCGCCAAGGCGGTGATGGGTGCGTTCGCCGACAGCTATCTACAAGGCGAGACCCCCGTGCCGTGCATCGCCTGCAACCAGAAGATCAAGTTCCAGGATCTCCTGGAGACGGCCTCGGGGCTCGGCGCTTCGGCGCTGGCGACCGGCCATTACGTGGCGAGCAAGCCCGGCGCGAGTGGCTGGGAACTCTACCGCGCCGCCGACAAGGAGCGCGACCAGAGCTATTTCCTGTTCGCCACCACGCGCAAGCAGCTCTCGTTCCTGCGCTTCCCGCTCGGTCGGCTGGACAAGGACGAAACGCGCAAGCTCGCTCGGGATTTCGGTCTCGCGGTGGCGGAGAAGTCCGATAGCCAGGACATCTGCTTCGTGCCGACCGGGCGCTATACGCAAGTGATCGAGCGCTTGCGTCCGGGCGCGGCGGAGGCCGGTAACATCGTGCATGTCGACGGTCGCGTACTCGGCCGTCACAGTGGGATCATCAATTACACCATCGGCCAGCGTAAGGGCATCGGGGTTGCGGCGCAGGAGCCGCTCTATGTGCTGAGGCTCGACGCCTCGGCTCGCGAGGTGGTGGTCGGCCCGCGCGAGGCCTTGCGGACGCGGAGCATCAGGCTGCGCGACGTGAATTGGCTCGGCGACGAGCCGCTCGAGGTTTTTGCCGCTGAGGGTGGGGACATCCTCGCCCGCATCCGGTCGAGCGGACCATTGCAGCCGGCGCGATTGATCGTCGACGAGGACGGCGCGACCGTTGACCTTGCCCATGGCGAGGACGGCGTGTCGCCGGGTCAGGCGTGCGTGTTTTATGCCGCTGGTGGCGGCGGGGAGCGGCTTCTTGGCGGCGGATGGATCAAGTCCGCCTTCGGAAGCGCATCGTTGGCCGAAGACGGCTTCGCGGCATCCGCAGCACAAGGCGGAACCGAGAAGGCGCTGGCGGCCGTATCGCGGTAAAGCGACCGTAAGGCGGCGCTCGAAGGTCGGAGAGGGAACGTGGCTTACAAGGCACTCGTTATGGACGCGGCTTCCGTACGTCATGCCTATCGCCGCTGGGCACCAGTCTATGACTTCACCTTCGGCCACATCGCCGAGGCAGGGCGCAAGCACGCCGTCCGCATCATCAACCGGCGCAAAGGCCGGGTGCTGGAGGTGGGTGTTGGCACCGGGCTGTCGCTGCCCTGTTACGGCGAGCACCTGACCATCACCGGCATCGATCTTTCGCCTGAGATGCTGGCCAAGGCGCAAGTCAAGGTCGATCGCAAGAGGCTCGACCACGTCGTCGCCCTGCATGAGATGGACGCGGGTGCGCTCGCTTTTGCCGACGAGAGCTTCGACACGGTCGTCGCCATGTATGTCATGACCGTGGTGCCGGAGCCCGAGAGGGTGATGCGGGAACTCGAGCGGGTGTGCGCCGCCGGCGGCGAGGTCATCCTGGTCAATCATTTCAGCCAGGACGAGGGGTTCCGCGGCTGGTTTGAGCGGAGGCTGGCGCCGTTTGCCGAGTTGATCGGCTGGCGCCCGGTGTTCGATCTCGACGAAGTGCTGGTGTGCGAGGATTTGCGGCTTGCCGAACGCCGCTCGCTTAGGCCGCTCGGCCTGTTCACCATGCTTCGCTTCGTCAAGGAGCCGGGCTTTGGCCTCGGACCGCAATTGGCGCGCGCGGCGCGGCCGCCGGTGAGGGCAAGAACGCGGCCGGCAGTGGCCGCACGTTTGCCGGAGCCCGTCAGGGTCAGGATCAAATGGCAGGTCGCACGTACTCTGGTGCACGCACGCCGTTTGCTTGACACCAATTATTGGCGGTCCCTATATCGCCGATTGCAGAGCCAATTGGCGGAGTAGCTCAGCTGGTTAGAGCAGCGGAATCATAATCCGCGTGTCGGGGGTTCGAGTCCCTCCTCCGCTACCACCGTTATCATCCAATTTTTCTCGTCCGCCGGTTCGTTATCGGCCGGGAGAAAGAGAACGCTGGGCTCGCCGTAGACCTCAATCAACATCCTGCCTTTCCTCTCACGGGGGTGCAGGATGATTGCACCGATTATATTGCGCAAAATCGGGGCGGGCGCGCTTGTGATGCCCGGATCCGCGTTGAGTGTCTCCTCAAGCCGTTCGACTTTTCGACGGAACAGCGCGGCCAGGACAGGAGGTGTCGGCGGTTTAGCCGAAATGGGTGGGGAGGGGTAAACACCCGCAAAGGTACTCTCAAGCTCAACCTTTTCGCACTCGAGAGTAAGCAAGGTTTGCCGCAACGCTGGCGTGTCTGTCCCTTCCGCTATTGCATTCACTATACGGGCGATTTTTTTGGCGATCTCATCGAGTGTTTTTTTAAACCTAAGCTAGTGCCGTCGCGACGTCCGCTACGTGCCAGAAGCGGACTTCACAGGTGTGCCATCAACAGCATGAGGCCGAAATCGTATGGATCCAGCAATCGTTGTCTAGGCGGCTCGGACCAACTGCTCCAGTCTCGTCATGAACCGAGCATACTCGGTGCCGTCCGGGACGGTGTCGCGGCCCAGCGCCTCATCCAGCTCGCTGGCGTAGGCCGACATATCGGCTAGGCCCAGCATGCCGGCCGTGCCGGCGGTGCGATGAACGAGTCTCCTCAATGCGTCTCTGGCCCCCGGCGCGCCGGAAGCAAGCAGCGCTTTGACTTGGGCCAAGTCTTTGGCGCATTCCGCCACGAACTCATCGCGCAATTCCGTCATCGGATGGTCCGCCCGCGGGGCCGCTTTTCGAAGGGATCGGCCGCCACCTGCCCATTTTTCGATCACTGCAATCAAAGCGGCGGGCGTGATCGGCTTGGCCAGGTAGTCATTCATCCCGGCCTCATGGCAGGTGTCAATTTGGGCAGGCAGGGCCTGAGCGGTCATGGCGATGATCGGCAGCTTAGCAAAGCGACCGACTTCGCGAATGGCGCGCGTTGCACTCAGCCCATCCATGCCGGGCATTTGCACGTCCATGAGCACTAGGTCGTAATCGGTCGAAGCCACCGCCGTCACAGCCTCAGCACCATCGGAGGCCTGATGAACACTATGTCCCAGCGGCGCCAGCAAGGCGGTCACCAGCTCCCGATTGAGGTCGACATCGTCCACAACAAGAATGAGTCGCCCCGCCTTTTGCGAATCTGGCCCGGTCGCCGCCTCTTTCTCGACCAGAGCAGAGCGGTCGATGCAAGGCAACGTGATCGTAAGGCAGAGTGTCGTACCGACGTCTTCGACGCTCTCCACGGCCATCTCGCCGCCCATCAGTTCGACCAGCTGATGGGAAATTGCCAAACCGAGACCGGTGCCTCCGAAGCGATTGTGGATCGAAGAGTCAGCCTGCGCGAAGCGCCCGAATAAGTTATCCAATTTCTGGGGCGCGATGCCGATGCCCGTGTCGCGCACCTCGATGCGAAGGCGCTGAACCGAGTCGGAGTGCTCCGCCGCGGACACGGCGATAGTTACCTCGCCCTTCGAGGTGAATTTGACGGCATTGTTCACAAGGTTGACGAGCACCTGACGGATGCGCATT
>JBGTLX010000088.1:0-1683 GCA_041743855.1 Rhizobiaceae bacterium
CCCTTGTATTTCATGCGCTTGTACTTGCCGCACAGGCACTCATAATCCTTGATCGGGCCAAAGATGCGGGCGCAGAACAGGCCGTCGCGCTCGGGCTTGAACGTGCGATAGTTGATGGTCTCGGGCTTCTTGATTTCGCCGAACGACCAGCTGCGGATTTTGTCGGGCGAAGCAATGCCAATGCGGATTTCGTCGAAAGTTTCCGGCTTGGCGATCGGGTTCGCGAAGTTCGTCAGTTCGTTCATTTTTAGCTCCTGACCCCTCCCCGCTGGGGGAGGGGTGGGTGGAATTTTCGAAATTATTCGGCGGCGATTGCGGTCGGCTCGATGTCGTTCGGGTCGACGATGCTATCCAGCTCGACGTTGAGGCCGAGGCTGCGCATTTCCTTGACCAGCACGTTGAAGCTTTCGGGAATGCCGCTGTCGAACGCGTCGTCGCCCTTGACGATCGATTCATAGACCTTGGTGCGGCCGATGACGTCATCCGACTTGACCGTCAGCATTTCCTGCAGCGTGTAAGCGGCGCCATAGGCCTGCAATGCCCAGACCTCCATTTCGCCGAAGCGCTGGCCACCGAACTGGGCCTTGCCGCCCAGCGGTTGCTGGGTGACGAGGCTGTACGGCCCGATCGAGCGCGCGTGGATTTTGTCGTCCACGAGATGGTGCAGCTTGAGCATGTAAATGTAGCCCACGGTCACCTTGCGGTCGAACGGAACGCCGGTGCGGCCGTCGAACAGGGTCACCTGGCCGGAAGTATCCAGCCCGGCCATTTCCAGCATCGCGGTCACGTCCGGTTCGCGCGCGCCGTCGAACACCGGGGTGCCCATCGGAATGCCGCCGGTGAGGTTGGCCGCAAGTTCCATCATCGCCGCATCGTCGCGGGCGTCGATGTCCTTGTCGTAATGACTGCCGTAAATGTCCTTCAATTTGGCGCGCACCGTCTTGGCGTCCTTGCCGGTGAATTCCTTCCCACGCTCATAGATGCCGTCGAGCATTTCCTGGATCTGCTTGCCGAGGCCGCGCGCGGCCCAGCCGAGATGGGTCTCGAAGATCTGGCCGACGTTCATCCGGCTCGGCACGCCCAGCGGGTTGAGCACGATGTCGGCATGAGTCCCGTCCTCGAGGAACGGCATGTCCTCGATCGGCAGGATGCGGCTGATCACGCCCTTGTTGCCGTGGCGCCCGGCCATCTTGTCGCCCGGCTGGAGCTTGCGCTTCACCGCGACGAACACCTTGACCATCTTGAGCACGCCCGGCGGCAATTCGTCGCCGCGCTCAAGCTTTTCGACGCGGTCGTTATACTTGGCCATGATGACGTCGACGGCGGCGTCATACTGACCCTTGAGCGCCTCGAGATCGGCCTGGCGCTTGTCGTCCTTGACCGCAATCTTCCACCACTCATGGCGTTCGGTCGCTTCCATCATCGCTTCGTCGATGGTCGCGCCCTTCTTGATCGGCTTGGGCGCGGCGGTCGCGACCTGGCCGACGAGCATGCCCGACAGGCGTCCGAAGGTCGCGCGGTTGAGAATGCCGCGTTCGTCGTCGGCATCCTTCTTGAGGCGCTCCTTCTCCTCGGTCTGGACGGCGCGCGTGCGGTCGTCGATGTCGATGCCGTGGCGGTTGAACACGCGCACCTCGACGACCGTGCCGGAAACGCCAGGCGGCAGGCGCAGCGAGGTGTCGC
>JBGTLX010000089.1:0-8704 GCA_041743855.1 Rhizobiaceae bacterium
GCCGAGACGGCTGCCGATGCGCCGGGCGAGACTGCGCGCCGCGTGGTGAGTTTCGGGGCCTACCGCGCCGATCTCGACGGCCGCATGATCACTGGACCGAAGGGCGTGCTGCTCGACCTGTCACGAAGAGAATTCGACGTGCTGGAAGTCTTTCTGACGCGCACCAACCGCCTGCTCAGCCGCACCGCGATCTCGGACGCCATCGGGCTTGCGGAAGACCCCGAATCCTCGCGGGCGATCGACATCCGGATCATGCGGCTGCGCAAGAAGATCGAGGACGACCCGGCCAATCCGAAATTCTTGCGTACGGTGCGCGGCGAAGGCTATATTTTTTCCCTGTCGAGCGACGCTTATTAAAACGGCGAATGCGGCCAAAGAGACTATCGAGGCGCGTGAAGATTCACCTCAGTGCGTGCCGAAAACGGTTGATTTCGAGACCCTGAGCGGAGTGTACTTTGGGTACATGAGCACCGGAAGCTTAGAAAGCAGCCATTTGCAGGCCGCCCTCAGGTGAATCTGCCGTGATCGAGACGTTACCGCCCAGCATCGACCCCTCCATCATCAACCCCGGCTTTTCGGTCGCCGCGGCGCGGATCGTGCGCCGGCTGCGCGAAGCGCCGGACTGGCAGCTCATCACCCGCGAGATGCTGGCGCTGCTGGGGCAGTCGCTGGGCGGCCATCGCGCGGTCCTGTTCAGGCTTCGCGAACTGCCGGACCACGGCTTCGCCCAGTCCATCGCCGCCTGGTGGGTCGACGAACACATCAGGGGGATCGCTGGCCCGCCGACCACGATCGACCAGTCGATCGTCACCTCGGATGCGCTGCTCGTGCGCCTGTCGGAAGAGGTCCGGCAAGGCAAGATGTTCGCCGGCCGCACCAGCGAGATCGAGGGGTTTCTCAGGACCGATTTCGAGAACCAGAAGATAAAATCCTTCCTCTCGGTCTCGGTGTTCGCGCATGGCCATCTCTGGGGAACGCTCGCCATCAACGACTGCATGGCCGAACGACGCTGGGGCGACGACGAGAAGGCCGCTGTCGAGCTTGTCGCGCTGGCCTTCGGCGACGCCATCGAGCGGTCTTTCTCCGACGACCATGTCAGCGAGATCATCCGGCGCACCATGCTGCAGGCCTCGCTCGACGCCATCATCGTCATCGACGAAACCGGCAGTTTCGTCGAGTTCAATCCCGCCGCCGAGCGCATGTTCGGCTTTTCGCGGGCCGACATCCTCGGCAAGGATTTGCTGCACACCGTGGTGCCGGTCTTCTACCGCAAGGGCTATGCCACCGGCGCCGAATACATGGCCGGCCGCGGCCAGCCGATGGTCGGCCAGCGCATGGAGACGGTGACGCAGAACGCCGACGGCGAGATCTTTCCGATCGAGCTGACGGCGACCGAAATGAAGGTCGCCGACCGGCGGCTGTTCTTCGGTTCGATCCGCGACCTGCGCGACAAGCGACGGGCCGAGGAGGAGATCAACCGACAGCGCGAAAAATTGCACCAGAACGAGAAGATGGCGGCGATGGGGGCGCTGCTCGCCGGCGTGTCGCACGAGCTCAACAACCCGCTCGCCGTCGTCGTCGCCCAGTCGACGCTGCTGCACGAATTCGCGCCCGACCCGCAGACCAAGCTCAGGGCGGAAAAGGTCAGGGCCGCAGCCGAGCGCTGCGGGCGCATCGTCAAGAGTTTTTTGGGCATGGTGCGGCTGCACCCGACCGTCCAGACCGAGACCGATCTGAACATGGCGATCCGAGCGGCCCTCGAAGTCACCGCCTATGGCGCCAGAAGCAGCGGCATCGGCATCGACACCGATTTCGCGGCGGGGCCGGTTCTGGTCATGGCGGACGCCGATCACATCACCCAGGTCGTGGCCAATTTCCTGATCAACAGCCAGCATGCGCTGGCCGCCAGCGGCGGCGACCGGCGCATCCGCGTCAAGAGTTTTCGCGGCGATAACGGCAAGGCCGGCTTTTATGTCGAGGACACCGGCCCCGGCGTCGCCAAAAACATTCGCGAAAAAATCTTCGATTCCTATTTCACGACAAAGCCTGTGGGCGCGGGCACCGGCATCGGCCTGTCGATCTCGAAGGCCATCGTCGAGCGGCACAAGGGCACTATCCGCTTCGAGGAGGTGTTGCCTCATGGCGCGCGCTTCGTCGTCGAACTGCCCTCGCTGAAAGGAGCCGCCGCGATCCCGCAGGCCCAGGATTCGCGCCCGAGTGGATTGCGCCATGCCCTGATCATCGACGACGAGCCCGACGTCGCCGTTTCGCTTTCCGACATCCTCGAACTGATGGGCGTCAAGTCGCGCATCATCACCGAATGGGCCGGCTGGAACTTTCTCGCGGACGACCCCGACAGCGACATCATCTTCTGCGATTTGCGCATGCCGGCCGCCAGCGGCATGACCATCTACCGCGACCTCATCGCCCGCCATCCGCAACTGGCGCATCGTTTCGTGCTGGTCACAGGCGACATGATCGGCGCGCGCGCCGGGGTCGAGGCGCTACCCATCGGCCAGCGGCCGCTGATTCTGGAAAAACCGTTCAGCACGCTCGACGTGCGCGGCGTGCTTGCCGCCATCACCGAGCAGGCCGTCGCGGCGGGGTGAGTCCGGCTCAAAGCTTCTCCCTCACCACGCCCGCTTTCGCGTCTGGCTATTTTAAAGAACTCTGCCCAAAGGCAGTCGGGAAAACGGGCGGCCTCTGGTTCGCTCGTTTTTAGTTTATATGCGACCCGCGGGCCGCCCGTCCGGCGTTCTTCCCTCAACCGGCCTGCCGGCCGCCCGTGGTTTGGCCACGAGAAGCACACGACATACGGTTCGAGGGCCGGACCTGGGGGTTCATCACCCAGCAGGCACTCCGCAGTGCTGCCGAC
The DNA here is from genome assembly GCA_041743855.1 of Rhizobiaceae bacterium. Classification (GTDB taxonomy): domain Bacteria; phylum Pseudomonadota; class Alphaproteobacteria; order Rhizobiales; family Rhizobiaceae; genus JBGTLX01. Next base: position 2,876 of record JBGTLX010000089.1, read on the forward strand.
CCGGCGCCACCGCTTGCCCTGATCCCCGGTCCGGACCAGGTTCCCGCGCAAGCGATGGCATGGATAGTAAGGGAGGTTGAGAGGGCGTGGATAAAAGACGTGCAAAAATCCCCTCTCTTGCGATTTCCAACACTTAGCCTCGCGAAGAATTCGGCTAAGCTGTTGGAATCGCTTTATCTCTCCCAAGGGAGAGATAAAGCCCGCATCAGCCCTCGTTCTAACTTTATCCACATTAGCGCTCTCCCTTCTCCCAAAAGTTGTGGGAGAAGGTGGCGCGAAGCAAGGTCGGATGGGGGTCGTAGGGCCAAGCTGGAACAACCCGGCTTCGCGGTTAATCGCAACCGCTGGTGATTGGCGCAAACCATCCCTCGCTTCGTCATCCGAACTTGCCGCTGGACGTCGTCTTTTAACGAGGCGACACTGCAGACCATCCATAAGCTGGAGAACACCATGGACGAGCGGTGGCGTCACATGTCGAGTGCGCCGATGGACGGCAGCAGAATCCTGGTCACGGTCCGGCCCTCCGAACAGGGGCCGGCGGAAGTCGACGTGGCTTTCTGGGCAAGGCCCGACCAGTTCGGCGGCGAAGGCTGGCGCGCCGCCGACTCCCATCCAGGACGCGTGATCGGATACGCTGAACCCGAGTTGAAATGCTGGATGCCGCTCCCGAACGCGGATTTAAGCAGGGAGCCGACCTCCCTGCCCACTCCGTGGGAGGGCGAGGACGCCGAACAACTGGATGGGTCGGGTATCTGAAGTTGTGCGCAGGGGTAACCGTTCAGCCTGCTCGATCTACGCGGCGTCCTCTCCGCGGCTGACAGCGCACCTCAACGCGACAACGCTGGTGTCGTTAAAGGAGAACAAGTGCACCACCCGTTGAGTCAGCATATAGATAAAAGACCAAGCATGATCAAAGGGTTAATTATAACACCTTGATTCAAATGGCTTTTTCCCATTTTTGAGATTGAAATCCTTTACCAATGTGCTATTTTGACGACTGCACATGGATAGCAGCATGACCGTGCATACGGAATTTTGGAAGCAACGTCTCAACGTCCCCGCGTATCGCGTGAAGGACGCAGCCCGCTATGCCGGCACATCGCCGCAAACTGTCGGAAACTGGCAGAAGCTTCGTGGGAACACTCCGACGGTTATATCCCAGCGGGACCCTCATGCACTGTTGTCCTATATGCAAATCATTGAACTCGGCGTTGTTGCGGCGATGCGTAAGGCAGGGGTTTCCCTCAAAGAAATTCGCGATGCTAGGGATTATTTGGCGAGAGAATTTGGCTCCCAACAGCCATTTGCAGAATATCGGTTCAAGACGGATGGCAAACAATTGGTGCTAAATTCAGAGGACCTTGACCCTGCTGTCAAAAACAAACTGATAATTGTTAGCGAGGCTGGCCAGTATGCTTGGAAAGAGATTTTGCAGCAGTTGCTGCGTGAATTTGAGTATGCGTCCGATGACAAAGGGTTGGTTATCCGCTGGCGAGTTGCGGGTGTTGAAGAACCAATCTCAATAGATCCTCGAGTCGCCTTCGGGGAGCCGCAAGTTAGCGGCGTGCCTACTTGGCTGTTGCGCGAGCGCTGGGCGAGTGGAGAAGGCCTGAAAGATATCGCCGAAGATTTCAGCCTAGAGCCGCATGTTGTATCGTCTGCCTTGCGATTTGAAGGTGTTGGTATCGACCCTGACCGGCCGAACCAGTGGGTGAACTGACGTTCTATTTCGACCGGACGTTTGGCATTCGACTACCGGGTGCATTACGGATGATTCGTCCGCCGGCTAAAATACGATGGCACCAAGATGAAGGTTTTCCCATCGACATGCCAGATGACGATTGGATGTCAGTCATCGGTCCTCGAAAATGGGTCGTGCTGTCCCAAGATCGAAAATGGCATAAGGTCGATGTTGAAGCGAGCGCCGTTAAACAGCACGGCCTGAGATGCTTCTATTTTCCTTGTGCCAGTGAAACCGTTTGGCGTTCGCTGGGTCATTTTGTCCGGCGTTACGATAAGATGGAGGAGCTTGCCAATACTGTCACCGCTCCTTTCATCTTTAACCTGAAAAAGAATGGACAATTTTACCGGGTGCAATTGCCGTAAAAAGCCCCTGCCGTCACCGGCAAGGCTTCAATTGCGCTGTATGCCGTTGCCGAACGCGGATTTGAGCCGGGGAGCAGATCCCCCGACTGCAACGGCCGCTAAATTCCCGGCGAGCGATACCGGATCGACTTCGCCTTTCCGAGGGCTTCCATCGCCTCCTCGACGCTTAGGAGGACGGTGGTCTCGCACCTGCTGAGCGCTCCTCCCGCACCGATGGCAAGCACGACGGATGCCATCGACACATTGTCTGGCGCCTCCCACAGATTCCAGCCGTCGTGCTCCCCGAAGGCGTACCAGAACCCGTGCAGCTTTCCGCCTACCGACTCGATATACGAACGGGCCGCCTCGCGTCGATCCTCAGGATTTCCGATCATGCGCGCCCACGTCTCGGGCGTGTAGCTGAAGCGCGTCAGATACATGGCCATGTGGTTTGCCTCCTCTGCCAGCGCCCACAGTTAACGCTCAATCCGGGGAGGGTGCGAATCAATTTCCACATGTCGGGTTCATCAAGACATGATCGCCAAAGAAAAAAGCCCCTGCCATTGCCGGCAGGGGCGTCAATTGCGCTGGAGGCGCGGGGAAACCAGTCAGAAAATGTTGGGCGCAGTCGTTGCCAACTCGGCTATCGCGACGAGCCGGATCGACCGCATGTCGTGCTTTCCGGCCTGCCGGGCTATTGCGACAAGGCATGCCTCGCTCTCCGCGCCCCACGCCTGCCCTTTACAGGCGACATCGGTTTCACGCAGCGGCAGCCTGTCGGCCTTGGCCGTCGCCACGCCCGTGACCTTCGCTGGCGCCGGCTTCGAAAAGCTGACCGAGGCTAGGCCCGGCGAGGACACCAGCGCCATGGAGGCGAACGCCGCGGCCACGATGACGGCGAACATGACCATCGGGTGGTCGGATGCGCGCCGGCGCAATGCGAGTTGCGGAAAGCCGCGCTCACGGGGCTGCAAATGGCGGTCGAATTCCTTGAAACTCTGATCGGCGGACATGCGCTTGCCCTCGGGTTTCGCTACGCTTTGCTTGTGCATGACGCGAAACTAGAGGCGGCCTGTATCTGCCCGATGCTACCGTCCTTACGCTGCGTAACAGAAAGATAACCGCGCACTGGTCAAATAGCAGCAACAGCGCCGGTCGCCGCGTGGAGATGCCTTAGGGCGCGCCGAAAGTGATGGATTTCGATACCCGGAGCGGAGCGTACGGTTAGGGTACGTGAGCACCGGAAGCTTAGAAAGCCGCCATTTGCAGACCGCCCTCAGGCGAATCTCGATCGGATCACGCGGTTTTGCGTCGCGGTTCGCGCAGATGCCGAATGCCCTTCTGCTCGACGAAATTGGTGGTCGCGTCCCACAGATAGTCGCCGTAGAGGAACGGATCGAAAGCGGCCGCGCCGGCAAGTGGCAGCGGCGTGATCTCGGCGTCGACGCGCGGTTCGTAGAAGAAGGGAATGGAAAAACGCTCGCGGCCGGGCGCGATCACCCGGTGCAGCGTGGCGCGCACGCGCCCATCGGTCCAGCGCTGGATCAGTTTACCGAAATTCACCGCCAGCGTGCCGTCGGCGGGCGGAACGTCGATCCATTCCCCGTCATGGTTCTGCGCCTGGAGACCCTCGACGCCATCCTGCGCCAAAAGCGTCATGAAGCCGGAATCGACATGCGCCGCGCCCATGATCGCGCGGGTCTTTCCATGATGCTCGACCAGGAATTTTTCGTCCAGCGCAACGCCATTGTCGCGGACCGGGTAGCGCGTCAGCCGCAAGGTCGAGTTGCCGCCTTCGAAGGCAGCGTCGAAGATCGTTTCGGGCAGGCCGAGCCCGCGCGCCAGCGACTGCATCAGTTTCTCGCCGGTCTCTTCCATCGCCAGAAAATAGGCGGCGGCAATCTCGCGCCAGCCGGGCAGCAGCGCATCCTGAGGCAGCGGCGTCGGCTCGCACAACGGGTCGCTCGCATCCCCCGTGGAAGGCCGGCCGGTGATGTCCGGGCCCATGTCGATGCCCTCCTTATGCGAGGCGACCCCTTGCTGCAGGGGAAACCAGCCGCGATAGAAGTTTTTCTTCGAGGGATCGAAATTCCAGCGCAACAGCTTTGCCTTCTCGGCCTCCGGCAGTTTGAAGATTGAAAGCAGTTCGGCGCGGGCTTGCGGCTTGAGAAGTCCGGCCCCCGCAAAGCCGGTGATGGTCATGAAGCCGATGCCGGACGCGGCTTCGAGGATCGCCTGATCGGCCCGGTCGCGCGCGGGCGAAGCCGGCTGAAACAGCGGCAAGACGTCGATGATGGGGATCATTGCGGTTCCTCCTGATGCGCCATCATGACCCGGCGGGCTGTTCCGCGATGCGAAAAATCCGACGCCTGCCGCGCTGCTGCGGCCGGTTGAAAAAGCCGTCGAGAAAACCGTAAAACCATGCCGCCTGGGCGGCGTCGTGGGTCAGCATCAGCGCATCCTGCTCCCCGCGCGCCGACCCTTGCGCGCGCCGGAATCCTTCGATTGTCACCTCGGCGTGGAACTGGAACGCATAGGTCGTCTCGCCGTAGCAAAAAAGCCTGGTTGGGAAAGAGGTCCGAACAGGCAAGAAGTTCGGCGCCGCTCGGGATGCCGAATGTATATGAAAATGCGACTGGGTGACATGTCGCTCGCCGAAACCTCGGCGCTGGCCATGACCGGCCTGTCGCTGAAGCGGCTCGGCAAGGAAGACATGCGCGATTTCCTGCGCGTGCGGTTGATGAACGTCGCCAACTTCCTCGACGAACAGTTGGAGGACGACTGGCTGAAAGGACTGCTCGCCTTCGATGCGACGCTCGACAGCCATCTCGGGCCGCGCTCGCCGACTTCGCTACTGGGCCTCTACTACCGGCTGTCCGGCGAGATCGGCGGTGCGCCCGGCGCAGAGATGATTCCGGTCGGCGGCATGGGCGCGATTGTCGCGGCCATCCGCGCGGCGGCGGAAAAGGCTGGCGTGACGGTGCGCGCCAGCGCCACGGTTGCGAAAATCATCGTCGAGAAGGGTGCTGCCGTCGGCGTGGTGCTGGAAACCGGCGAAGAAATTCGTGCGAAAACCATTGTCTCGGCGATCAACCCGCGCACGACTTTCTTGGGTCTGGTGGGGAAAAGCGAACTCGACACCGGCTTCGTCAGAAAAATTGGCAACATCAGAATGAAGGGCGACGCGGCCAAGCTGCATCTGGCGCTCGACCGGCCACCGCAATTTTCCGGCGTGAGTGCAGGGGACCAAAGCGGCCGGCTGGTCATCGCCCCCTCGACCGATCATGTCGAACGCGCCTTCAATCCTGCGAAATATGGCGAGTTCTCGTCCGAACCGGTGATGGAGATCACCTTGCCCAGCCTCGCCGATTCCTCGCTTGCCCCGGACGGGGCCTGCGTGCTTTCGGCGGTGGTGCAATATGCGCCCTACGCGCTGAAGGAAGGCTGGGCCCAGGGCAAGCCGAAATTCCTGAAAGCGATTTTGGCGCAGCTCGAAGCCCATGCGCCGGGCCTCGGTAAAACCATCCGCCACGCCGAACTGCTGACGCCGGCCGACATCGAGCAGCGATTCAGGATGCCGGGCGGCCACTGGCACCATGGCGAATTGCAGGCCGACCAGATGCTGATGTCGCGGCCGGTCTTCGGCGCTGCCGGCTACGACACGCCGGTCGAACGGCTTTTCCTGTGCGGCGCCGGCTCGCATCCGGGCGGCGGCGTATCCGGACTGTCGGGACTGAACGCGGC
>JBGTLX010000090.1:0-3674 GCA_041743855.1 Rhizobiaceae bacterium
AACATCCTGCGCCGCGCCCAGGGATGGCGCGATTCCTTGTCGGGCCAGGAAGGGCTGACCGAGCTTAAGGGCGAAGGCGGCTGGACCGAGGCTGCCGGCTGCCCGGTCTTCACCAATGACGACGGCGCCAAGGGAGTGCAGGCGATGACCGATATCCTTGCCGCAAATCCCGACCTCGTCGGCTTCGGCATCATGGGCGGCTGGCCGCTGTTCGGCGCCCCGCAGCCCTACCGCGACCTGTTCAAGCCACTGGCCGACAAGATCGCCAGCAACGAGTTCGTCATCGGCGCGGCCGACACGATCGGCGAGGAAGTCGCGATCGCCAAGGAAGGCCTTGTCACTGCGCTCGTCGGCCAGCGGCCGTTCGAGATGGGCTACAAGGCTCCGACTGTTATGATCGACCTGATTGAAGGCAAGCCAGTCGAGGATCCGGTCTTTACCGGTCTCGACGAATGCACCAAGGACACGGCCGACACCTGCATTCAGAAATAGAATCGAAACCAAGGGGGAAGGCCGGGGCGCGCGCGGCGACGCGCACCCCGACCGATGCATGCGCGACCGAGGAACAAAAACGTCATCCGGGTCCGTGGAGGCCCTCCGGATAGAGCCGGCCGCCCGGCGCGCTACCGCCACTCGTGTGCCCGGCGCCAGCGTGCATGCCTCGCTTGCCAACGAAATCGGCCTCAGGATCGTGCGCGGCGACTATCCTCCGGGAACGATCCTGCCCAACGAAGCGAAATGGTCGGAAACCTTCAACGTCAGCCGCTCGGCCGTCCGCGAAGCGATCAAGATGCTGATGGCCAAGAGCCTGCTCGCCTCGCGACCCAAGATCGGCAGTTGGGTCGAGCCGCGCGAACGCTGGAACCTGCTCGATCGCGACGTGCTCGCCTGGTACGCCACCTCCCCAGACCGCGAAGCGTTCCTGCGGACCGTTCAGGAGTTCCGCTACATCATCGAGCCGGAGGCCACCGCCTTCGCCGCCGCCCGCCGCACCGACGAGCAGATGGCCGAGATCAGTCAGGCCTGCCTGGACATGAAACGCTCGACGTCGCTGCAGGAGCGCACGCGCGCCGACACCCGCTTCCACCTGGCGATCCTGCGCGCCTCTGGCAACGATCTTCTGGTGCCGCTTGGCGTGCTGATCGAATCCGCACTGAACCATCTCTTCGTCTTTGTGACGCGGGAGGTGAACAGTCTGCAGCACGCACAAGATTTGCATGAAGTCATCGAGAAGAACATCCGCCTGCAACGGCCGGACGCCGCCCGCCGCGCCGTGCGCCGGCTGTTGGCAAATACAGACGAGGTCATCGGACGGCGGGGGCCGTAAGGTGGCGGACACCGCGACAAAATTGCGGCGCGCGTGGGTCGCGCGCCGCACTGATTGTCAATCGCCGATAGGGTTGATGTCGTTCACGAACCGCAGCATGTCGGCCATGGTGAAATCGCCCGGTGTGGCCGAAGGCAGCGTCGGCTTCCAGTTCTTCGCCTGCCAGAGGAAGGAGTTCTGGTCGCCATGGACGAGGCCGACGAAAACTTCGGCTATGATGGTCGACCCCACGGAACCCAGCCGCAGCCCGTCATGCCGGACCTTGGCTTCCTTGAGGATATAATACCAGAGCGGCGTAGCCGTATGCAGGCCCTGCTGCTTGGCGACCGCGCCGTCGGTCGAACCGTTGCTGTCCGAGGCGATTTCGGCTGGGGTCAGCGGGTTGGCGACCTTCATCTTCTTGGCCACATCCTGGCCGGACGGCAGGCCGAGATTGACGCCCCGCTTGAGATTGCGGAACGCCAGATTGCCGCCGCCGCCCGGCAGGCTGTGCAGGGAGGAAACCAGTTGCGGGTCTAGCTTGCGCGACGGGGCCATGTTGACAGGCGCGCCGCCGCTGTCGCCCAGTTCGTGGAACCGCCGCCAGTCGATGATCCAGTTGCTCGGCAGCGCCGAAACCGGGATCGGGCCGGTCGGCGGATTCGGCGCCAGATCGCCGATGATGCCGCCCGAAAGGCCGCTGAAATCGAAGAACAGCTGGAAATCGGCGGCCGTGAACACCTTGTTGTGCTCATAGCGCTGACGAACCATCGAGTGTCCCAGGCGGTAGGCAGCCGCCGAAAACTCGACCGGCATAAAGGGCACCTTCTTGAAGCGGTAGTGCTTGCGCCCGTCATGAAGAATTTTGGCGATGGTTCCCTTTCCCGTCAGCCTTTCCACCCAGTCATGCAGAACGATCCATTGATAGTGCCAGGTCACGATCTGGCGTGCTTCCTTGAAAATGTCGGGCGGCGGGTTGCCGCTTCCAGACAGCATATCGCAGACCGCATTGTGAAACTTGAGAAAGGCGAGATGTGTCTGCGCCACCAGCAGGTTTTCGTCGTTGCGGTGATCGCCAATCAGGGCGAAGCCTTCGGGGCTACGGGGCAAATCGTTACGGAAGTCGCCTAAGATACCGCCGAAGCCGACGGTGATGTTCTTGCCGATCAGGAATTTCGGTCCATGCTTGTTTCCGGCCGCCGGATTGCGCGCATAGAGATGCGGGCTGCCATCCGGGCCGAGGCCGTACAGGCAGTCGAGATCCACGCTCGGAGTCCGGAAATTCTCGATGCCGAGCGGATCCTTTTCCTTGTCGCCCAGCGATGTGAGATCGAGCGTGATATCGTGGTCGACGAACTGGCCGAAATAGGTGAAGCCCGCCGGAATGTTGGGGTTATTGCCCAGCGGGTCTCCCGGGTTGGAATCGATCATCGCCTGCGCCAGCGCATTGAGCTTGGCGTCGGGCACGCTGAGCGGTGAGAGTTGCGGGAACATGCGCCCGAACATGCCGGGATCCTTGTTTCCCGACAGCGCGTCGAGCAGCGCCCTGGTTGCGTGGCGGCCGGCGACGCCGTGGCCCGGCGTAACCTTTACTGCATTGGCGGTGACGGAAGGCGTGGCTTCGAGATTGGCGACCGTTGCGGCAAAAGCCTTGGCGGCAGGCGAAGTCTTGGCTGATGATTTTGGCTTCAGGGACATGGCACACTCCTAACGGCGTATCGGAGCTTGATTGCTCGATACTGTGAAAATCCCCGCCCCCGTGGATATTTCAGGCCATAAATGCTAAAAACCGGGCGCAAATGCCCAATTGAGTCAATCGAATACTCATGCGTATCATGCATAACGGCAATACCGCCAGCGCGAGCCATACTATTATATCTGCCGGCATCTGACAATCGCAGCGTAAAATGTCGGCTGCGCCCGACTCGGTTAAGATTTACTTCTACTTAACTATAGAAGATGTTGATTTTATAGTGGAATTGGCGAGACGCTTTCACATCCGGGTATCGGCATCGACTCGCCTGCCGAATACGGTCGCGGTTACGCGGTGCGGAATGATTATTGGGGGAACGAAAAAACGGGCGGCGTCCGGTCCTGCAGCGCATTGCGTTCGGGATTTCTGACGAGATGGCTGATCGCCACGACGTTGGAAAATTGATGGCAGGCAGGCATGACTTCTTTGCCCTCCCACTTAAGATTTTCCTGGAGAGCGGCGAGAAAACGACCGCATCCCTGGCAGAAAAGAGTGTCTGAATCGATCTCGTGCGCGAAATACTGAAAGCAGCCCATAAAAATTAGACTTTCTGCCGAGGCGGATATTTTTCACCTGCCTGTTGCCCATCTTCCATCCAAACGCCTTTTCTGGCGC
>JBGTLX010000091.1:0-6313 GCA_041743855.1 Rhizobiaceae bacterium
GCATCGGCGAAATAATTGCCGTCATGATGCGCGACGGGCGCGCGGATGATCTGGCCGGCCGCATAATTGCGCGTGAACGACGTGTTGGCGTTCATCACCTGAAGCTTGACCTCGCGGCAGACGAATTTGAGTGAATTGTTGCGCATCAGCGCGCCTGGAAGCAGGCCGGCCTCGACCAGGATCTGGAAACCGTTGCAGACGCCCATCACCTGAACGCCTTTTGCCGCCTTGTCGGCCACCGCGCGCAGCACCGGCATGCGCGCCGCGATCGCTCCGCAGCGCAGATAATCGCCATAGGAAAAGCCGCCGGGAATGACGATCAGATCGACATCGGGGATTTCCGTGTCGGTCTGCCAGATCGTGACAGGCGCATGACCCGAAATCTTGGTCAGCGCCGCGATCATGTCGCGGTCGCGGTTGAGGCCCGGCAGGAGGACGACGGCTGATTTCATTGTGGCTCGTAAGGTCTTTGCGGCTCGGCCAGTTCGCGCAACTCAAGGCGGCGCTCGATGCGGTCGAGGCGTTCGTCATGGCGACCGAGGATGCCGTAGATATTGTGTATGTCGGTTTGAATGCCGATCATATGGCCTCTTATGACGTTCAGTTCGGTCTTGATCTCGGAAACATCCATGCGAAGCTCGGACAGTTCATGATGCATCCGCTTCATAAGTTCGTACATCAACTCGTTCGTGACTTCAGCCATTGCGCGTTCCGGTGCAAACTCATATCAGCGCTATAGCATAATTCTCGATCACGGTATTCGCCAACAGCTTGTCGCACATGGCTTTGAGGTCGGCTTCGGCCTTGACCGCATCCGTTCCCGACAATTCCAAGTCGAACACCTTGCCCTGGCGCACCGCGCCGACGCCGCCAAAGCCGAGTGAATCCAGCGCATGCTCGATGGCCTTGCCCTGCGGGTCGAGGACCCCGTTCTTGAGCGTGACGGTGACGCGGGCCTTGATCACGGGCAAAAATCTCCGAAGGGGCGGCGGAGCCGGGCAGGACAGCGCGGCCGGTTTTTTGCTGGCCGCAGTCTAAGAAAAACTCAATGCTTGACCAGAACCGGGCCGGTCGGACGCACCGGCTCGTTCTCGTTCATGATGCCGAGGCGGCGCGCCACTTCCTGATAGGCTTCGACGAGGCCGCCCATGTCGCGGCGGAACCGGTCCTTGTCGAGCTTGTCCTGCGTCGCCACGTCCCACAGCCGGCACGAATCGGGCGAAATCTCGTCGGCGACGACGATGCGCATCATGTCGCCCTCGAACAGCCGGCCGCATTCGATCTTGAAATCGACGAGTTGGATGCCGACGCCCATGAACAGGCCGGACAGGAAGTCGTTGACGCGGATGGCCAGGGCCATGATGTCGTCGATCTCCTGCGGGCTTGCCCAGCCAAAGGCGGTGATGTGCTCTTCCGAGACCATCGGATCGTCCAGCGCGTCGGCCTTGTAGTAGAATTCGATGATCGAGCGCGGCAGCACCGTGCCTTCCTCGATGCCGAGCCGCTTGGCGAGCGATCCGGCCGCCACGTTGCGAACCACCACTTCGAGCGGGATGATCTCGACTTCCTTGATCAGCTGCTCGCGCATGTTCAGGCGGCGGATGAAGTGCGTCGGAATCCCCATCCGGTTGAGATGGTTGAACAAATGCTCCGAAATGCGGTTGTTCAGAACGCCCTTGCCGTCCACCACTTCATGCTTTTTCTTGTTGAAGGCGGTGGCGTCGTCCTTGAAAAACTGGATCAGCGTACCTGGCTCCGGACCTTCATAGAGGATCTTGGCCTTGCCTTCATAAATGCGGCGGCGATTTTTCATACTGATTTTCTCTGGAGTTCGGTGCAGGCGACAGGCAGCCCTGTCCCTGTCTGCGGCGAGTCGTATGGCGACCGAGGTTCAATGGCGGTGTCTATCCCAATCATGGCCAATGCTCAATCGTCAAATAGGGTCGATCAACCGCTTTCCCAAGGCTAGGCAAATCACCGCCGCGTATTGACCCGGGCGCGGGCTTTTGATTTGTGCAACCATCACCATATCCGAACCGTCTATCGAACTGCATCCGGAGGATTTCGCATGATCAACCTGAAAGATCGGGAAGAAGGGTTCGAGCGCAAGTTCGCCTTCGACGAGGAACTGAAGTTCAAGGCGATGGCCAGGCGCAACAAGCTCCTCGGTCTGTGGGCCGCCGAAAAGCTCGGCAAGACGGGAGCCGATGCCGACGTGTACGCCAGGGAGGTCGTTGTGGCCGATTTCGCGGAAGCCGGCGACGATGATGTGCTGCGCAAGGTCAAGGCCGATCTCGACGCAGCCGGGGTTGGCCTGTCCGACATCGAGATTCGCCGCGTCATGAACGAGTTGCTGGTGACCGCCGTCGACCAGATCCAGAACAGCTGACGCCCCACTGGACCAATGCTTCGCGCCCGCTTCCGCCGATTTGCCTTTGCGTTGCGCGCAAGTTCCTGCTGAAACACGGCGGCAACCAAGGAAGTTTTTCATGTCTCTGGGGGATCGTCTGGCGGCTGGTGAAACGCTGTGCACGGCATGGTCCGGCGTTCCCGACGCGCTGACAGTGGAGCTTGTCGCGGGCCAGGGCTTTGAAGCCGTAACGCTCGACATGCAGCATGGCGGCCATCACGAGGACAGCGTGCTGCGCGGCATCGTGCCGATCCTGCGCGCTGGAAAACACGCGATCGTCCGCATTCCGGTCGGACGCTTCGACATGGCCAGCCGGGCGCTCGATTTCGGCGCGGAAGCCGTGATCGCGCCGATGATCAATTCGGTCGAGGACGCCCGCCGTTTTGCCGCGGCGATGAAGTATCCCCCGGTCGGCGAACGTTCGTGGGGCCCGACCTATGCCGCGCCGCGCGCGCGCGCGACCGACTTTCAGGACTGGCTGCGCAACGCCAACGAGCGGACCGTTGCCTTTGCCATGATCGAGACGCGGGCGGCGCTTGACGCGCTCGACGGCATTCTGGAAACGCCCGGCATCGACGGCATCTTCCTTGGCCCCTCCGATTTTTCGATCGCCTGGAGCAATGGCGACACGGTCAATCCCGGCCTCGAAAGCATGATGGAAACGGTCGAGCAGATCGCCGCGCGGGCGAAACAGGCGGGCAAGCACGCCGCGATCTATGTGATGGACCCGACGATTGCCGGCCGTTTCGTTGCCATGGGTTTTGGGCTGCTCGCAATGGGCTCCGAACACGTGCTGGTCAAACTCGGCGCTGAAAGCCTGTTGAAAGCGGTCAAGGCCTCGATAGGGTAAGATTTCTCAGCCCGGCAGGCGCGTCAGGAAATTGGCAAACGCCATCGTGCCTTCCGGCCACGGCCCATAGCCGGAATCCGCGTTGATGTGCCCGGCGTCGCCGGCGTGGATGAGGACCGATCCCCAGGTCGCGGCCAGATCCTCGGCCACGTCGAGCGCGCAAAAGGGATCGTTGCTGCTGGCCACCACGATCGAGGGAAACGGCAGCGGATCGCGCGGGTAGGGGCCGAACGTCATCAGATGCTTCGGCCGTATAGCCGGATTGGCGACATCGGGCGTGCCGACCAGAAAAGCGCCCGCAACCGGCCTGGTGAATTGCGGGATGGCCTGGATGGCGGTCGCGACGCCCAGCGAATGCGCGATGATGACGACAGGCCGCTCGGCTTCGTTGACCGCCTTGGCCATGACCGCAGTCCAGTCTTCCCGGACGGGCTTCGACCATTCCGACTGAATCACGCGGCGAGCCGTGGAAAGCCGCGACTGCCACCTTGTCTGCCAGTGTTCCGGGCCGGAATCGGTGTAGCCCGGCACGATGAGAATATCTGCATCTCTTACTTTCATGGCGTGGATTTAGCGGGCAAGCATGCAAGCTGCAACCGCGCTGAGATGTTGAACACGGTGTTCGCTTTTCCGGTCTTGCCAGCAACACATCATGTCATGATCTATGGCGAACGGGCGGTTTCGATGCGCCCCGAATGGAGCCAACGATGAGTGAACTTCCCTTTGCCGCAACGACGCCGATCAGTATCAGCCGGGTGGGACTAAAAGCCCGCGACGGGGACAATCTCGCCCGTTACTACCAGCATGTTGTCGGCCTCACGGAACTGTCGAGGGACGGCGCGACGATCACGCTTGGCGCGCATGAGCGGCCGCTGCTGGTTATCGAGTCCGACAAGGCGGCCAAAGCCGATGACCCGAAAAGCGCCGGGCTGTTCCACACCGCCTTCCTGTTGCCGGGCAGAGCCGATCTCGGCCGCTGGCTGAAACATGCGGCTGAACGAAAGATTTCGCTGGACGGCGCGTCGGACCATCTGGTCAGCGAGGCGGTCTATTTGACCGACCCGGAGGGCAACGGCATCGAGATCTACGCCGACAGGCCACGCTCCACCTGGAAACGCGAGGGCTCCGGCTATGCCGTGGCGACCCAAAGGCTGGATCTGGCCTCCGTGATTGCAGAGGTTCCGGCAGGAGATGCGGGGTGGAAGGGTGCGCCTGAAAGCAGCATCATCGGCCACGTCCATCTACGGGTCGGCGACCCGGCCGAAGCCGAAAAATGGTGGAACCGCGAGTTCGGTTTCGACACGATCGCGAAATATGGCGAACAGGCGGTTTTCCTGTCGTCCGGCGGCTATCATCATCATATTGGCGCGAATTCCTGGCGCAGCGCCGGAGCGGGCCGCCGCGACCTGTCGCATGCGGGTTTGAATTGGGTGGAGATGCGATCCGCTAACGCCGATACAGAAACAAATCGCGAAGACCCGTGGGGCACCGTGATCAGGACGGCGCCGGGTCAGCCGGGCTGAAGCTCTCGGCGGGCTTCTCAGTTGGCTTCGATGAAGACTTCCGGCATTTCCGGGGGGATCGGCCCCTTCGATGCGTCGAAGTGACCGTCGGCATATAGGAATAGGCCGATTGCAGCGGCGATCAGAAGCGCGCCACCCGCAAACCAGCCAACCTTGCTGCGCTTGTTTTCAATTGAGACTTCAAGATCGTTCATTGTTGCCCACATCCGCTCGTTACTGGTGATCACAACGCCGCTCCAGGTCGGCGGTTCCTCTGGTCAGGCTTCGCCGAACACCCGGCGGAAAATCGTGTCGACATGCTTGGTGTGATAGACCAGATCGAACTTTTCGCGAAGCTCGGCTTCGGGCAGGGCTGATCGCACATCGTTGTCGGCGAGAAGTTCCTCAAGAAAATCAGCGCCTTGCTCCCAAACTTTCATGGCGTTTCGCTGGACCATCGCATAGGCGTCCTCGCGCGACGCGCCGGCCTGGGTCAACGCCAGCAGCACGCGTTGGGAATGGATAAGGCCGCGAAACCTGTTCATGTTCTTCAGCATGTTGTCGGGATAGACGAGCAGTTTTTCGACAACGCCCGTCAGCCGCGCCAGCGCGAAATCCAGCGTGATCGTCGCGTCGGGACCGATCATCCGCTCGACGGAGGAATGCGAGATGTCGCGCTCATGCCACAGCGCGACGTTCTCCATCGCCGGCATGGCGAAGGAGCGCACCATGCGCGCCAGTCCGGTCAGGTTTTCCGTCAGCACCGGATTGCGCTTGTGCGGCATCGCCGACGAACCCTTCTGGCCCGGCGCGAAATACTCCTCCACCTCCAGCACCTCTGTGCGCTGCAGATGGCGAATCTCGGTCGCAAGCCGCTCGACCGATGAGGCGATGACGCCGAGCGTGGCGAAGAACATCGCATGGCGGTCGCGCGGGATCACCTGCGTCGACACCGGCTCCGGCTTCAACCCAAGTTTTTCGGCGACATGCTCTTCTACGTACGGATCGATGTTGGCGAAGGTGCCGACAGCGCCGGAAATGGCGCAGGTTGCGATTTCCTCGCGCGCCCGCAGCAGCCGTTCGCGGCAGCGTGAAAATTCCGCATAGGCCAGCGCCAGCTTGACGCCGAAGGTGGTCGGCTCGGCATGGATGCCGTGGCTGCGGCCGATCGTGATCGTGTCCTTGTGCTCGAAGGCTCGGCCTTTCAACGCGCCAAGCAGCGCGTCGATATCGCCGAGCAAGAGGTCGCTGGCGCGGGTCAATTGCACGCTGAAGCAGGTGTCGAGCACATCCGACGAGGTCATGCCCTGGTGGATGAAGCGGGAGTCCGGCCCGACGAATTCGGCCAGATGGGTCAGAAAGGCGATGACGTCATGTTTGGTCACGCGCTCGATCTCGTCGACGCGCTCCACGTCGAACACCGCCGCCCCGCCTTTTTCCCAAATATTTCTTGCCGCTTCTTTGGGGATGACGCCGAGTTCGGCCAGCGCGTCGCAGGCATGCGCCTCGATCTCGAACCAGATGCGAAACCGCGTTTCGGGCGACCAGATG
>JBGTLX010000092.1:0-2455 GCA_041743855.1 Rhizobiaceae bacterium
CGTGCCCGTCGAACTCGGGATCATCCTTGTTCTCGGCGCCAACATCGGCGGCGGCATCATCGCCGTCATGCTGTCGCGAGGCTCCCCGCCAAAGGCCCGGATCGTGCCGCTCGGCAACCTCATCATGCGTGGAGCCGGCGCTGTGCTGGCGATGATCGCCGTTGTCTGGTTTCAGCCGCCGCTTGGCCTCCTGGGCGCCGCAGCGCCCGAACAGCTCGTCCACGCGCATATCCTCTTCAACGTCCTGCTGGTGCTCATCGGCATGCCGCTGGCCGGCCTGGTGTTCCGGCTGGCCGAGCGTCTGACCCTGATGAACGCGCCGGAAAATCCCGCCGAGGCGCTTGCCGCCACCGAGCTTTCGGCGTTGTCGGAAGCAGCGCTCGACACGCCGTCCCAGGCGCTCGCCAACGCGACGCGCGAAGTGGTGCGCGTCTGCGAGACGGTCGAGATCATGCTGAAGCGCATCATGGAGCTTTACGAGCAGGCCGACGACGCCAAGATCAAGGCGCTGGCGGAACTAGACGACCGCGTCGACCGCAAGCACGCCGCGATAAAGCTCTATCTCGCCAAGGTCACCATCCGGCCGATGACGGAGGGCGAAGCGCTGCGCTGCCAGGAGTTGATCGGCGCCTGCGTCAAGCTCGAACAGGTCGGCGACATCATCGTGCGCAACATGCTGATCCATGTGAAGAAGAAGTTCGACCGCGGCCTGGAATTCACCGAGGAAGGCTGGCGCGAGCTTGCCGCCTTCCACGCCTCGGTTCTGGCCAATGCGCGGCTCGCCTTCAACGTGCTGATCTCGCGCGACCCCGAAACCGCGCGCCAGTTGGTCGAGGAAAAGGATCGCCTGCGCGACCTCGAAAAGTCATCGAGCCAGAGCCATTTCCTCAGGCTTCGCGACGGTACGGCCAAAAGCGTCGAGACCAGTTCGATCCATCTCGACACGATCCGCGACCTCAAGCAGATCAACTCGCTGCTCGCCTCGATGGCCTACCCGGTGCTGGAGGAACAGGGCCTTCTGCGGGGATCGAGGCTGAAGGCGGGCCAAGCCTAGCTATATTTTTTGCCGCAACGCCGCAGCATGGAACCTTCCGTCATCAGGCGCGCTTAAGCGTATGATCCCAAAATTGCTAGGCCGACACGTCAACGCCGGAACGGGCGTTGCCTACAGCTTTTGTTGGCTATTTCCGTGCCTGGCGTTTGCTCTGTGGTCGGCCCCGGCCAGCGCCCATGTCAAATGGTTCGCGCCTTATATCGTCGGCGCGCCGCCTCGCCCCGTCGGCGAAACTCTGACCAATAGCTGGTTCTGGCTCGCCATCGCGCTGGTGATGGTCTTTTTTCTGGCCACAAGGATGCTTGAGCGCTCCAGCGCGGGTCAGTCCGCACTGGATTGGCTTGACCGTGTGTCCGATCCGCTCTGGCGCAGAGCCGATGATTTCATGCGTGTTGTCATCGGCGCTTTTTTCGTCGCCATCTTTGCGGTCGGCGGCGTCTATCTAACGCCCGATCTGAAGACACCCGCCGAATGGGTGTCGTGGGTGCAGCTTTTGATCGCGGCGGGAATATTTTCGCGCCGGACCATGCCGCTTTCAGCTCTGGGCATCATCGCGCTCTGGGTCCTGGCGCTGCGCGACTACGACCTCTTTCACCTGCTGGACTATCTCGCGCTCGGCATTGGCGTCGCCGCGTATCTCGTCCTTGAATCCTCCAATAACCCGGAATGGCGAAAACATCGTTTCGAGGCGCTTCGATGGGCGGTGGCGATCGCGCTGATGTGGTCGAGCCTGGAAAAGTTCGCCTATCCGGACTGGTTCTACCCGCTGGTCGCGGAAAAGCCGTTCCTGACCTTCGGTCTGCCGCGCGACGTTTTCATCCCGATGGCCGGCGTGGCGGAATTCACCATGGGCTTTGGACTGGTCTGGACGCCGCTCGTGCGCCGGCTCTCGGCCATAACGCTGTTCATCATCTTCAATGCAGCCGTCTATCCCTTCGGACGCATCGATATGGTCGGCCACGCCCTGATTATGGCCATCATCGTCATGATCGCGGCCGACCACACGCGCGAGGTGCACTTCCTTCCTGCCATTCGTCGCGCGCTCGCCGGCGTTCCGGCGGGGCTTGCGGTCGCTCTGGTCGTCATTGGCACGAGTTATTGGGGGCTGCACGCTGCCTTCTATGGACCCGACGGCACGACCGGTCCGGCGGTTGGAGAGCGTGCGACCCACTCCTACAATCCAGAGCAACCGCACGGGCCGCAGGCTCCCGGAGGGATCGGCGCGCCGCCCGAAAACCACTGATGCAGGCGGTGCGGTGCCGCCTGCGTGTCGCTTAGAAATCCATGCCACCCAGATCGCCGCCGCCGTCGAAACCGCCGTCGTCGGCGCCCGCGCTGTCTGGCTCGGAAGCATCGGCTTCCTGATCGCCGGTTCCCGCTTCGCCGCCAAACATTCCGCCG
>JBGTLX010000093.1:0-2034 GCA_041743855.1 Rhizobiaceae bacterium
GCGGAGCCCTCGGCTGCCTGCGCTTCGAGCGCTTCGACCAAAGCGCCGCTTTGAGCGGCCGCCGCTTCTAGCTCGCTGCGCTTGTCGCTCAGTTCGCTCCGAAATTCCCGCAGCAGTTGCTCATTGTCTTCCAGCCTGCGGGCAAGGTCGGCGCCTTCAGCCTCCTTACTGGCAATCGTTAGCCGAGCGTCGCGGAGTTCTGCCGTCTTCTTTTCCAGTTGCTCCCCTTGCGCTTCGGAAGTCTTTACGAACCCGGCAATTTCAAGATTGAGGGCATCGATCGAGCGAATATGCTCCTCGCTCGTCCGCTGCAATTCCGAGACGGTTTGCCCCAGCGCGCCGATTTCAGCTTCCCGATCCGCCAAAACCTGACGGGTCTGGCCGAGAGCCGCGCGGGCGCGTGCCTGCCGTGCGCCGATCTCCTGGACAATCAGATGGCCCCAATACATGCCCGACGCATCGAATTCCGCCTTCACCGCATCGAGCGTCCGCGCGGCTGTCTTCTCGTCGGAGCCGTTTGCGATGGCGTTGAGGGCGGCCCAGCCGTCTCTTACCGGTTGCGAAATTTCCCCGTGATCTTTCAACCCGGCATCGTCCGGCGCATGATGGCGGTGCCGGGGGGACAGATAAGCATCGATCTCCGAGGCCGCCTCGCGCTCCGGGCGTGGCCAGCCGATGTCGAATTCTTCGCCCATCTTGGCGGCCACGTTTCGCCAGTTGGCGAGAAGATCATCGAAAGGCGCGAAAAACCGTATCTTGCCGCGCGTGGCCGCCTCGGCGTCCAGTTGGTGACGCAGCCATACCAGGCCCGAAAAGGCTTGGGTGAACCCGTCACGGACTTCGAGCGACGCCGCGACCGCCAGCGGGTTGCGATACACCAGCACGAAGCGCGGTTCGACATTCATCCCCGCCAGAACCTCCTCGTAAAGCGGCACGAAGCGGCAGATGCGCGGGTCCTTCAGGACGAACAGCGGCGCATCGCCATATTCCTCGAGAATCAACCGCGCGATCTCGCTTTTGTAGTGTTCCAGCCGCTCCCCGCCGAGCACGGCCGGATCGAAGGCGCGCCAGTCGTCCCAGCGGCTGCCGGCTTCCACCAGCATCCTGTCGTGGAGCGAAACGAGGCGTTCGGGCTCCCAGTGGCCGGTTTCGTTGCTTGGGGCCGGTCCCATGATGTTCTTCGGCAACGCCGCGCCTATGAGGCTGAGCACCCGGGTCAGGGCGCTGGTTCCCGAACGATGCATGCCAAGCACAAGCACGCAGGTCCTGCGTGCCGCCGGCTTGGCGGTCCGGCGAGACTTCTTCGGGCCGGCTGTCTGCGAAACGTCGTCTTTCATCTAGCTCCTACCGAACCGGCCACAAGTCGCGCCACGATCTGCTCCGTCGATTGTTTCCAGTCGGGAGCGGTCCACCCGAATATTTTGCCGAACTTTTCGCTCGACAGGCGGGAGTTTTTCGGCCGCTCCGCTTTGGTCGGATAGTCGGCCGTGGCGATGTCCCGGACATCGGCATGCGGCCCGCCTTGAAGCCTGCTCGTGTCCAGAATATGGCGCGCGAAGCCGCTCCAGTTCGTCGCGCCCGTTCCGGCGAGGTGATAAATTCCCCAGGGCGAGAAATCCTCGTCTCGGTGCGGCATCGCCGCTGCATGGATGATTCCGTCGGCTATATCCAGCGCCGATGTCGGGTTTCCCCACTGGTCGGCGACCACCGCAATCTCGTCGCGCACTTCCGCCAGGCGCAGCATCGTCCTGACGAAATTCTGGCCGAAGGGGCTGTAAACCCATGCGGTGCGCAGGATGAGATGGCGCGGGTTGGCGAGCGCCACAGCCGCCTCGCCCGCCAGTTTCGACGCGCCATAGACGCCGCGCGGCCCCCACTGATCCTCCTCACACCAGGGCGCTTCCTTCTCCCCCGAAAACACATAGTCCGTCGACAGATGGATCACCGGAACGCCCATCGCCGCCGCCGCCTCGGCCACATGGCCGGCGCCCTTGGCATTGATCGCGTAAGCCAGCTCGGGCTCGTCCTCGGCGC
>JBGTLX010000094.1:0-1700 GCA_041743855.1 Rhizobiaceae bacterium
AGCACACGACATACGGTTCGAGGGCCGGACCTGGGGGTTCATCACCCAGCAGCACTCCGCAGTGCCGCCGACCCGGCGCCACCGCTTGCCCTGATCCCCGGTCCGGACCAGGTTCCCGCGCAAGCGATGGGACGGATAATAGGGGAGGCGGCGAGGGTGTGGATAAAAAGACGTGTAAAAAAATCCTGTCTCTTGCGATTTCCAGCACTTAGCCTTCATGAAGAACTCGGCTAAGCTCTTGAAATCATTTTATTTCCTACAAGAGGAAGAGATAATGCCCGCGCGGACGGCTTGCGCAGGTTTATACACGTATGCCCGGTTGCGTGGCCGTGCGGCCACGGCTGGATACCGGATAGCTGCAACCTTCCGTCATCCCGGAGGGCGAGTGAAGCGATGCCTATCCGGGATGACGATGGTGGTTGTCCCAATCCAGACACACACAAGGGGAGAAGCGTCGCGTTCTGCGCCGCCTCTGCCTTCATTACGGCATGGATCCTCGGGTCTGCACAGTTCGCTTCGCTCCTGCTCCGCCCGAGGATGACGAAGGCGTGTGGGTCCGCGTGCAGAGCCTTTTTGTCCCTCTAGGACGCCGCCGCAAAGCCGGTTAGGCTCGGGCTGCTCCATGGAGGTCCCGGCCCATGCAAAAAATCCTGTCGTTGTTGGCATTCATCGCCTGCTGCCATCCGGCGGCGGCGGGCGAAATCTCCAGCGCCTACACCGACCTCGACCCCGCAAAGGACTGCACGACATTCGCCTTGGCGCAGGATGGCGAGGGCGACTGGGCCAATCTCGTCTGCAACGGCCATCGCGGCTATCCGGTGATCCTCTATTCGGGCGATTTGCGGGAATCGGTGTTTTACGGTTTTCCGCCGGGCGGCGACCTCGCACCCGCCTGGGAAAGCTTTTCGGCGTTCAATTCGGTCGGGCCGAAAATCGAATGGCGCATCGAGACCGAGGGCGCCATGGCGATCCCCTTCGCTGCCATCCATCGCTGGAAGGTCAGCGACGGCGATGACCCGGAGAAACAGACCGACGTGCTGGTCGTGGAAAAGATCGGGCAAATCCATGCGCGCGATGGCTGCGCGGTCGGTCTTGTGCTCGCCACCGGCAATCCGGACGCCAACGCCGCGGCCCGCAAAATCGCAGACGAAACGGCGAGAAACTTTGCCTGTGGCGTGGATGAGCGTGTCGTGATCGGCGCGCCGTTGCCGGACTTCAGCCGCGCCGAGAACTGACTATTTTTCCGCTTTCGCCCGCTCGATCCCCTCAATGATCATCCTTTTCGCCGTCGCGGAATCGTACCAGCCGCCGATCTTGACCCATTTGCCGGGCTCCAGATCCTTGTAGTGCTCGAAGAAGTGCTGCACCTGCTGGCGCGTGATGTCGGGCAGATGCGTGTATTCGGTGACGTTTTCGTAGCGCAAGGTCAGCTTCGGCGACGGCACCGCGATGATCTTCTCGTCGGTTCCGGCATTGTCTTCCATGACCAGAACGCCGATCGGCCGCACATTGATGATGCAGCCCGGTATCAGCGCCCGCGTGTTGCAGACCAGCACGTCGACCGGATCGCCGTCGCCAGACAGCGTGTGCGGCACGAAGCCGTAATTGCCGGGATAGCGCATCGACGTATGGAGAAAGCGGTCGACGAACAAGGTGCCCGCTTCCTTGTCCATCTCGTATTTGATCGGCTCGCCGCCGAT
>JBGTLX010000095.1:0-23744 GCA_041743855.1 Rhizobiaceae bacterium
TTCGAAGTTCGCCCGAAGCGAGATATCGAAATGAAGCGAACTTCGAAATCACGACACTAGTGCAGCCTTTACGCAATCCACGTCAAACGGGAACGTTCCAGATTTCCTTCGCATATTGACGGATCGTGCGATCCGAGGAAAACCACCCCATGCGGGCGACGTTGCGGATCGCCTTGGCATGCCATTGCGGCGCGTTGCGCCACACTGTGTCAACCTCGCGCTGGGCGCCGGCATAGGCGTCGAAATCGGCCGCGACCATGAACCAGTCGTCATTGTAAAGCCCGTCCATCAAAATGCGATAGCGCTCCGGATCGTCGTGCGAAAACACGCCGGACGATATTGCAGACAGCGCCTGGGCAAGCTCCGGCGAGCTTTCGATGACGGCGCGCGGCTCATAACCGTTCTTCCGCTTTTCGGCGACCTCCTCGGTGGTCAGGCCAAAGATGAAGATGCTGTCATCGCCGACACACTCCTTGATCTCGACATTGGCCCCGTCGAGCGTACCGATGGTCAGCGCGCCGTTGAGCGCGAACTTCATGTTGCCGGTTCCCGAAGCCTCCATGCCGGCCGTCGAGATCTGCTCCGACAAGTCGGCCGCCGGAATCATGATCTCGGCCAGGCTGACATTGTAGTTCGGCAGAAAAACAATCTTCAAAAGGCCGCGCACGGCGGGGTCGCCGTTGATGACCCTCGCCACATCGTTGGCGAGCTTGATGATCAGTTTGGCGTTGTAGTAGCTCGGAGCAGCCTTGCCGCCGAAAAATTTCACGCGCGGCATCCAGTCGTGCTCGGGATGCGAGCGGATCTGGTCATACAGCGCCACCGCCTCGACGATGTTCAGCAACTGGCGTTTGTACTCGTGAATGCGCTTGATCTGGATATCGAACATGGCCGACGGGTCGATCCTGATGCCAAGACGCTGATCGACCAGAACCGCCAGCCGCTCCTTGTTGGCGCGCTTCACGGCCGCGAATCTTTCACGGAACGACGCATCCTCGGCCAAGGCGTCCAATTCGCTCAGCGCGTTGATGTCGTCGAGAAAGCGGTCGCCGATGGCGTCCCGCGCCAGCCCGGTTAGGCCCGGATTGCACTGTATCAGCCAGCGTCGGGGCGTGATGCCGTTGGTCTTGTTGTTGATGCGGTCCGGATAAAGCCGGTGCAGGTCGGCAAAGACCGTCTGCTTCATCAGTTCGGTGTGCAGCGCCGACACTCCATTGATCGAGTGCGAGCCGACGAAGGCGAGGTTTCCCATGCGCACACGGCGATCCCCGTCTTCGCGGATCAGCGAAATCCGACCGATCTCCTCATCGCTCAGGTTCCCGGCTGCCCGCGCTTCAAGCAGGATTTCGGCGTTGATCGCATAGATGATCTGCATGTGCCGGGGCAGCAGGCGTTCGAAGAGCGGCACCGGCCAGCTTTCCAGCGCTTCGGGCAGCAGCGTATGGTTGGTGTAGGCGAAGGTGCGCTTGGTGATGCGCCAGGCTTGGTCGAAATCGATGCCGTGGAGATCGAGCAGCAGCCGCATGAGTTCCACCACCGCGATGGCGGGATGCGTGTCGTTGAGATGGATCGCCGCCTTGTCGGGCAGCGACATCAGGTCGCCGAACTTGCTGATATGGCGCTGGATGATGTCCTGAAGCGAAGCTGTTGAGAAGAAATACTCCTGACGCAGCCGAAGTTCCTGGCCGGCCTGATGGGCGTCGGCCGGATAGAGCACGCGGCTCAGCGCCTCGGCCTTGTTGCTCTCGCGCAACGCGCCGATGTGATCGCCAGCGTTGAACGCCTCAAGCAGGATCGGATCGATGGCCATCGCCGACCAAAGCCTGAGCGTGTTGACGCGCTTGCCCCGCCAGCCCACCACCGGCGTGTCGAAGGCGACAGCCAGCACGCGCTCGGTCGGCTTCCAGACATGGCGCTCCAGCCGTCCCTGTCTCGACGTAATTGACTCGACCGAACCGCCGAACCCGACCTCGAACGACCGCTCCCGGCGCTCGAACTCCCATGGGTTGCCATGTTCGAGCCAGGTCTCCGGCAGTTCGACCTGCACGCCATCCGAGATTTCCTGGCGGAACATGCCGTTGGCGTAGCGAATGCCGTAGCCGTGCGTGGGAACGCCGACGGTGGCCATGCTTTCCATAAAACAGGCCGCGAGCCGGCCAAGGCCGCCATTGCCGAGCGCCGCGTCCGGCTCAAGTCCGGCGATCACATCCAGATCGACGCCCAGCGACGCCAGCGCCTGACGCATCGCGTCGAGAAGGCCGATATTGGAGAAGGCGTCGCGCATCAGACGCCCGATCAGGAATTCGAGCGACAGATAATAGACGCGCTTGGCGCCGCGGTCGTAGGATTCCTTGGTTGAGCCGATCCACTGGTCGACGATGCGGTCGCGCACCACCTTGATCGAGGCCGTCAGCCAGTCATGCGGCGTGGCCACCGTCGCGTCCTTGCCGCCCCGGTAGCGCAGGGCTTTCAGGATTTCCGTCGCCAGGGATTCGGGATCGGAATTTTCCAGAATGGGTCGAAATTCGGAAGTCATATCGAGTGTCATGTCGCCTCTAGAGCAAGATGCGGTTAGATTGAATCATTCTGTTTCTCCGATGGCGAGACGATCCACGCGGAAGGTGGCGAAGAGCGATGTCGTTCCATCGGTCGAGCCGCCTGACAAAGTGGGCGTCCGCCAGCGGGAAACCCTTCGGGCCGGGTTAATTTGGACCAAATTCTTCGGGTTTCGGGACTTGGCCGTATCCAGATACGACCTGCGCCGAACCCCTCGACCTTGGCCCGAATTTCCTCCGGCAGAATGGTACAATCTAATCACATCTTGCTCTACGTCGTGTCTTGCCCTGCTCGACCTTGGCAGATTCGCGGATGTCTCCCGCAGCCATGCTCGCCGATCCACAGACTTTCTCAATCGATTAGCAAAGTTGCCAGCCAGTCGATCGCGCTACACGGCCATGGCCGCTTCCGGCGCGGGTTTTGCTCCAGTCATGAAGGCGACAGCGTCCGACATGGTGTATTGCTTCGGATCGATGACGCACAGCCGCCGGCCGAGACGGTGAATGTGAATGCGGTCCGCCACTTCGAAGACATGCGGCATGTTGTGCGAGATCAGCACGATCGGCAGCCCGCGCCTTTTCACGTCGAGAATGAGTTCGAGCACGCGGCGCGACTCTTTCACGCCGAGCGCCGCTGTCGGCTCGTCCATGATGACCATTTTGGAGCCGAAGGCCGCCGCACGCGCCACCGCGACGCCTTGGCGCTGCCCGCCGGACAGGGTCTCGACCGCCTGACCGATGTTCTGGATCGTCAGCAGGCCGAGTTCGGTGAGCTTTTCGCGGGCGCGCCGTTCCATCGCCGGACGGTCCAGCATTCTCAGCCACTTTCCCATGAAGCCGGGTTTTCGTATTTCCCGGCCCAAAAACATGTTGTCGGCAATCGACAACGCCGGCGACAGAGCGAGGTTCTGGTAAACCGTCTCGATCCCGGCATTGCGCGCTTCCATCGGCGTCTTGAAGTTGATCTGCTTGCCTTCGAGCGTGATTTCGCCCTCATCCGGCGTCACGGCGCCGGAGATGGCCTTGATAAGCGACGATTTGCCAGCGCCGTTGTCGCCGATGACTGCGAGGATTTCGCCCGGATAAAGGTCGAAATCCGCATTGTCGAGCGCGGTGACGCGGCCGTAGCGCTTGACCAGGCCGCGCGCTGTGAGGATGGGTTCCCGGTCCATCAGCCCGCCACCTTCCTGATCCACTGGTCGATCGCCACGGCGCCGATGATCAGCGCGCCGATCAACAAATAGGTCCACTGCGGATCGGTGCCGATGAGCCTCAGGCCCAGCGAAAAGACGCCGACGATCAACGCGCCGAAGAGCATGCCGAGGATCGAGCCTCTGCCGCCGAAGAGCGAGATGCCGCCGATCACCACGGCAGTGATGGATTCGATGTTGGCGAACTGCCCGGCGGTCGGCGAAACTGACCCTATCCTTCCGATCAGGACCCAGCCGGCGAGCGCGCAGATCAGGCCGGAGATGACATAGACCGATACCAGCATCCGCGTGACGCGCACGCCAGACAGGTCCGCCGCTTCGGGATCGTCGCCGATCGCATAGAGATGCCTTCCCCAGGCGGTGTGGTTGAGGATGTACCAAAGCACGGCGACGAGAACCACCATGATCACCACGCCATAGGTAAAGACCGCGTTGCCGACTCGGAAATTCTCGCCGAAGAACTGCAGGATCGGAGCCTGAGTCTCGATGTCCTGCGAGCGGATGGTCTCGTTGGCCGAATAGAGAAAATTCGTCGCCAGAACGATCTGCCACATGCCGAGCGTCACGATGAAGGGCGGCAGCTTCATGTAGGCGACGAGCACGCCGTTGATCCAGCCGCAGAAACCGCCGACGGCAAAGCCGCACAGAATGGCGAATGCAGGCGGCAGGCCGTAGCGGAAGGTGAACTGGCCCATGACGACGGACGACAGGACCATGATCGCGCCGACCGACAGGTCGATGCCGGCGGTCATGATGACCAGGGTCTGGGCGGCGCCGACGATGCCGACAATGGCGACCTGCTGCAGGATCAGCGTCATCGAAAATGCCGAGAAGAACTTGCCGCCGACCAGGGCGCCGAACAGCGCGAGCGAGGCGACCAGCACGATCAGCGGAACCGCCGCCGGACTCGAATGCAGAAAATGCTGAACGCGCTCGACCGGCGATCTCGAATGCCTGTCGAAATTGGCGACGGACGTGTCGCTGCCCGCGAGAGCCGTCTCGAATTCCTGCGGCCGCCTCGCATCCGCCGATGTTTCAGTCATGCCTGTCTCCTCCCAGAGAAAGTCGACCCGTTAGAGCGCCACGCGTCTCGGACGCGTAAAGGACGCTCTAACACTTTGGATCGACGCATAATCTTGTCCGAAAACCGATTCCACTTTTCGGGATCATGCGTTGAACGAAGGGCGGCCCGGAGACCGCCCTTCCGCTTGAGACGGAGTTTCTGCCTGGAATGCGATCAAATCAACCCCAGCACTTGTCCATGCCGGTCTTGACGTCGATCGACTCCACGCCCTCGGCGGGCTTGGCCGTGACCAGGGCGACGCCCGTGTCGAAGAAGTCCTTGCCTTCGGTCGGCGCAGGCTTTTCGCCCGTGTCGGCGAATTTCTTGATGGCCTCGATGCCCATTGAGGCCATCAGCAGTGGATATTGCTGGGAGGTGGCGCCGATCACGCCCGCCTCGACGTTCTTGACGCCCGGGCAGCCGCCGTCAACCGAGACGATCAGAACGTTGCCTTCCATGCCGACAGCCTTCAGCGCCTCATAAGCGCCGGCCGCCGCCGGCTCGTTGATCGTGTGGACGACGTTGATGCCGGGATCTTTCTGGAGAAGGTTTTCCATAGCCTTGCGGCCGCCTTCCTCGTTGCCGTTGGTCACGTCATGGCCGACGATGCGAGGATCATCCTCGTCGCCGATCTTGTTGATGTCCTTGGTGTCGATGCCAAAGCCCTTCATGAAACCCTGGTCGCGCAAAACGTCGACGGTCGGCTGCGACGGGGTCAGGTCGAGAAAGGCGATCTTGGCGTCCTTGGCGGCGTCGCCGAGCGTGGCGGCGGCCCATTTACCGATCAGTTCGCCGGCCAGCAAATTGTCGGTCGCAAATGTCGCGTCCGCCGCATCGGCCGGCTCCAGCGGGGTGTCCAGCGCGATAACCAGAATGCCCGCGTCGCGCGCTTTCTTCACCGCCGGCACGATGCCGACCGTGTCGGAGGCGGTCAGCAAAATGCCCTTCGCGCCATCGGCGATGCAGGTTTCGATAGCGGCGACCTGGCTTTCGGAATCGCCGTCGATCTTGCCGGCATAGCTTTTCAAGGATACGCCGAGTTCGGCGGCCTTGGCGGTGGCGCCCTCTTTCATCTTGACGAAGAAGGGATTGGTGTCGGTCTTGGTGATCAGACAGGCGCCGATATCCTGCGCCGAGGCTGGCGACGCGACAGCCATCAGTGCGGCAGCCGCCGCACCGAACACGGTGCACTTCAATAATGCAATCTTGCTCACGATATCCTCCCAGTGGAAACGAACCGCGCCTCTCCCGGCGCGTCGGATGCATCCAGCGCTCCTGTTTGAAGGGTGGACGCCAGATGAAGGAAACAGCAAAGTGCACAAGCTGTCAATAAATAAATCAGTCTTATTTATTATTGACTTCGTCGAAAGCAGGTCGCATTCTAGCCGAGAGGAAGCGCCGAGGGAGGAAAAGCGTGGAGGTCGGCCAACTCGGTCACGGCGCGCTTGAACCGCCGGATTTTCATCGCGGCACCAACCAGAGCGGCATGCGCGATCACAATGAGCGCCTCGTGCTCTCTCTGGTGCGCCAGAGCGGCAGTCTTTCCAAGACCGACATCGCCCGCGTGACGCGGCTGTCCGCCCAGACAATTTCCGTCATCATGCGCAAGCTGGAGGAGGATAGGCTGCTGGTGAAACAGGCCCCGGTGCGCGGCAAGATCGGGCAGCCCTCCGTGCCGATGGCGCTCGATTCCGAAGGGGCATACTTCCTCGGCCTCAAGATCGGACGCCGAAGCGCCGAACTGGTGCTGATCGACTTCCTCGGCAATGTCCGGGCGATGCTGCAAAATTCCTATCGCTATCCAGCCCCGGACGAAACCGTGGGGTTCGTCGCCTCGGGCATCAAGCAAATGCGGGCCGGCCTCACGCCTGAGCAGGACAAACGGATTGCCGGCCTCGGCGTCGCGATGCCGTTCGAGCTGTGGAACTGGGCCGACACCGCCGGCGCGCCAGCAGAAATCATGGACGAGTGGCGCCACCGCGACATCCGCGCCGACATCCAGGCCGGCTGCAATTTCCCGGTCTATCTCCAGAACGACGCGACGGCGGCATGCGGGGCCGAACTCGTGTTCGGACAAACCGGAAATCTGCGCGACTTCATCTATTTCTATATTGGGGCCTTCGCCGGCGGCGGCATCGTTCTAAACGGCCGGCTCTATGCCGGGCCGACCGGCAATGCCGGGGCGCTCGGATCGATGCCGGTGCCGGGCGCGGACGGCCGCCCGACCCAACTGATCGACGTCGCTTCGCTGGCGATTCTGGAAAAATCGCTCAGCGCGCGCGACGTCGACGCGACCCATCTCTGGACCTCGCCGGAGGACTGGGGCGGCGACGAGCCCGAATATGACGACTGGTTCGCCAGAGCTGGCGAAGCGCTCGCCTATGCGATCGTCGCCGGCGCCTCGATCATCGATTTCGAGGCGGCGATCATCGACGGCTGGATGCCTGGCTCCGCCCGCCGGCGGCTGGTCGGCGCTGTGCAGGACGCGCTTTCGAGGATAGACGTGGAGGGCTTGAAAATTCCCTCAGTCCGCGAAGGCACGGTCGGCATCCACGCCCGCGCGCTCGGCGGGGCGAGCCTGCCTTTGTCGGAGCGTTTTCTGAGCGGCTCGACCGCGTCCACGAAAGGCATCTGAATGTTGATAGGCATACCCGCACTGCTCGGGCCTGAATTCCTCGCCATCCTGCGCGCCATGGGTCATGGCGACGAGATCGCCATCGTCGATGGAAACTATCCGGCCGAGGAGCATGCGCGCCGGCTGGTACGGGCCGACGGCCACAGGCTGATCGAGGTGCTGGACGCCGTGCTTAGCGTCTTGCCGGTGGACGATTTCATGCCAGAAGCATTGTTCCGCTCGTCGGTCAAAGGCGATCCGGCAGCCAAACTCGATCCGGTGCATGATGAAATCATCGCTACCTGCAAGCGTCATGCGCCGCAAGCAGCGGTCATTGCGCTGACCGGCGGCAATTTATACGATCGGGTAAAGACCGCCTACGCTGTCGTCGCGACCGGGGAACCGAGGCTTTACGCCAACGTCATCATCCGCAAGGGCGTCATCTATCCTCAGGCAGAACCGCAATCATGATCGTCTGCTGCGGCGAAGCCCTGATCGACATGCTACCGCGCGAAAGCCGCGCCGACGAGCCGTGCTTTGCCCCCTATCCTGGCGGAGCCGTCTTCAACACCGCCATCGCGCTCGGGCGGCTCGGCGTACCTGTCGGTTTCTTCACCGGCCTGTCGCGGGATCTGTTCGGAGAGATGCTGCGCGAGACGCTCGCGAAAAGCAACGTCGCCACGGGCTATACGAACTTTTCCGACCGTCCGACGACGCTGGCCTTCGTGCGGCTCACGGGTGGTCAGGCGAGCTATCTGTTCTACGACGAAAACACCGCCGGGCGCATGCTTGTCGAAGCCGATCTGCCCGTGCTCGAGGCCGGCGTCGAGGCTCTGCATTTCAGCTGCATCAGCCTGATTTCGGAGCCGTGCGGCTCCACCTACGAAGCGCTGATGCGCCGCGAGCACAAGAACCGCGTCACGATGCTCGATCCCAACATCCGCTCCAGCTTCATTCTGGACAAATCGAAGCATCTGGCGCGCATGCGGCGCATGATCGCCATGGCGGATGTGGTCAAGCTTTCCGACGAGGACCTTTCATGGTTCGGCGAAAGCGGCAGCTTCGACGACGTGGCCGGAGCCTGGTTGGAGCTTGGTCCCAAACTCATCGTCGTCACGCATGGCCCCAAAGGCGCGGTCGGCTACTCGCGACGGCACAAGGTCGAGGTATCGTCGCAGAGGGTCACGGTCGCCGATACGGTCGGCGCCGGCGACACGTTCAACGCGGGCATTCTCGCCTCTTTGCACCAGCAGGACGCGCTGAAAAAAACTGCAATCGCGGACTTGTCCGAAACTTCTATCCGCAGCGCGCTCTCGCTTGGGGCGAAGGCTGCGGCAGTGACCGTCTCCCGCGCAGGCGCGAACCCGCCGTGGAAGCATGAACTCGGCTGATCCGGTGGCGAGCAACTCCCCAAATCGATCACTTTATGTTTCGGTATCAACGCGATAGGGCCGATTTAATAGCCTTTGCATCGCCAAGCCAACGGTTTTCCGCCGCTTGTCGCCCTCGGAACGGTAACGCAACCCGGCGTCGCCGCATCCCTGAGCCCCGGGCCGCACGCTTTCTCGTCAAAGGCAACTCTGCTAACAGCGGCGGCACAGAGACATTGTCCGGGGAAAGCATGCAATTCATCGATCTGAGCGCGCAGCGCTACCGTATCCGCGACCGCCTGAGGGCAGCCATCGACCACGTCGTCGACGACGGCCGCTACATTCTCGGACCGCAGGTCACCGAATTAGAAAACAAGCTCGCGGCCTATGTCGGCGTCACGCATTGCGTCGCCTGCGCCAACGGCACCGATGCCCTGCTGCTGCCGCTGCTAGCGTCGGGCGTCGGTCCGGGCGATGCGGTGTTCGTGCCGAGCTTCACCTTCGCCGCCACCGCCGAAGTCGTGGCGCTCGCCAAGGCCGAGCCGGTTTTCGTCGATGTCGATCCGCAAACCTACAACATCGATACTGTGAGCCTGGAAGCCGCGATCGCGATGATCAAGGCCGAGGGCCGTCTGAAACCCCGCGCGATCATCCCCGTCGATCTGTTCGGCCTTACCGCCGACTACGACGCCATCATGGAAATTGCCGCCAGAGAAAATCTGCTGGTGATCGAGGATGCGGCGCAGGCCATCGGCGGCTCTGCTGATGGAAAAATGTGCGGGTCATTCGGCACGGTTGGCGCCACCAGCTTCTATCCGGCCAAGCCGCTTGGCTGTTACGGCGACGGCGGCGCCATGTTCACCAATGACGACGCCTTTGCCCAAAAGCTCCGCTCCTTCGCCTTCCACGGCAAGGGCGAGACGCAATACGACAACATCCATGTCGGCCTGAATTCGCGGCTGGATACACTGCAGGCGGCAATCCTGATCGAGAAGCTGGCGATCCTCGAAGAGGAGATGGAAGCGCGCCAGATCGTCGCCAAACGCTACGCCGAGGGTTTGAGTGATGTAGTCAAGGCGGCTGGACTTGCCGACGGCAGCCGTTCGGCCTGGGCGCAATATGCGATCGAGACACCGCGGCGCGACGCGCTGAAACTCCATTTGCAGGAAAACGGCATTCCCTCGGTGATCTATTATGTGAAGCCATTGCACCATCAAATCGCGTATCGCGATTATCCGGCAGCGCCAGGCGGCCTGCCGGTCTCGGAAGCTTTGCCGGGAAAAATCCTGTGCCTGCCGATGCATCCCTATCTCAGCGAAGAAGATCAGGACCGGATCATTTCGACGATCCGCAATTTCATCGGCAGCAACGCCACCCAGGTCGCCGCCGAATAAGTCGTCAGATCGGGATGCCTCTGACGTCGCCCCTGGCGATGAAGAACGGGTTGGCGAAATCGGTGTCGGTCGCCTGATTGCGCTTGCCGTAGGCGAGCGGCGCGCCGTCCACTGTCGAGGTTGAGCCGCCCGCCGCGCGCAACACCGCGTCGCCCGCCGCCGTGTCCCATTCCATGGTGCGGCCGAAGCGCGGGTAAAGGTCCGCCTCGCCGCAGGCGAGCAGGCAAAATTTCAGCGACGAGCCGACGGAAACGAGTTCGGCCGCCTCGAATTTGCGGATGAAGCTGTCGGTCTCCAGCGTTGCATGCGACCGGCTGGCCACGATGGTCAGCGGCGTGGCGCCTGATCTCACCCTGATGCCACGTCGTGCCACGATCGTATCGTCATCCGCCAGTTCTACCGCTTCCGCCTGGCCCGGGTGGCCCGAGAAAAACCGTCGGCCCGCCGGCGCATAGACGACGCCGATCTCCGGTATCCCGCCTCGCACGAGCGCAATGTTGACGGTGAAGTCATTGTTTCGTTTAATGAATTCCTTCGTTCCGTCGAGCGGGTCGATCAGGAAGAAAACATCGCCGATCTCGACCGGGGCGTGGCCCTCGGCGGCTTCCTCTTCGGCGACACAGGGGATATCGGGAAACGCGGCGCGGAGTCCTTCCAGGATGACGCGCTCGCTTGCTTTGTCGGCCTCGGTTACCGGCGAAAGGTCTGCTTTTTCAGATACTTCTAACCGTTCGTTGAACACTGTCATAATCTCGCGACCCGCAGCCAGCGCCAGTCTTTCGAAGACCGCGAGGATAACCGAGTCAGATGCCGCCGCCGTCGTCATACTGCTGCTCCCCGATGTCGCGCTCGCGCAGCCAGTTCTCCAGGCGCTCGACCAGTTCCTCCGGCGTAGCCCCGACCGTTTGCAGATGAATTTCGGGGTTTTCCGGCGCTTCGTAGGGCGAGTCGACGCCGGTGAAGTTCTTCAGACCGCCACTGAGCGCGCGCGCATAGAGCCCTTTCGGGTCGCGCCTGGCGCACTCCTCGAACGGCGTATCGACAAACACCTCGATGAAACCGACCTCGTCCAGCAATTCGCGCGCCATGCGCCGTTCGGCGCGAAACGGCGAGATGAACGAGACGATGACAATCAGCCCGGCATCGGCCATCAGCCGCGCCACTTCGGCCACGCGCCTTATGTTTTCGACCCGGTCCTCGTCGGTGAAGCCAAGGTCGCGATTCAGGCCGTGGCGGACATTGTCGCCATCGAGAATGTAGGTGTGGCGGCCAGTCGCGTGAAGCTTGCGCTCCAGCAGATTGGCGATGGTGGACTTGCCGGACCCGGACAGCCCGGTGAACCAGAACACCGCCGGCCGCTGGTTCTTGATGAGCGCCCGTTCCTGCCTGCCCACGTCCAGCGACTGCCAGTGGATGTTTTCGGATCGCCTTAAGCCGTGCAGGATCATGCCGGCGCCGACGGTGGCATTGGTGATCCGGTCGATCAGAATGAACGCGCCGGTCATCCTGTTCTCGGCAAAATTGTCGAAGGCGATCGGTGAGATCAGCGACAGATTGCAGATGCCGACCTCGTTCATGTCGAGGAATTTGGCCGCTTCATGCGCGAAATTGTTGACATCGATGCGGTATTTCAGGTCCGTCACCGTGGCGCTCGCCTGATCGGTCTCGGTGCGCAGGATATATGAGCGGCCAGGCAGCAGCGGCTGCTCGTCGAACCAGACGATGTTGGCGGCGAACTGGTCGGCGACCTGCGGCCTTGCGGTCGGCGAAACCAGCATGTTGCCTCGCGAGATTTCGACCTCGTCGTCGAGGACGAGCGTCACCGCCTGCCCTTCGACCGCCGATTCGAGATCGCTGTCCTGGGTTACGATCCGCTTGATCCGCGACGATTTTCCCGATTTAGCCACCACGATCTCGTCGCCGCGCGCGACCGACCCGGAAGCGACCGTGCCGGCGAAGCCGCGGAAATCGAGGTTCGGACGGCTCACATACTGAACCGGGAAGCGGAAGGGTTTTTGGGCCGCGGCATCGTCCACGACCACAGACTCGAGTTGGTCGAGCAACGTCGGCCCGAAATACCAGGGCATGTTTTCCGAGCGGTTGGAAACATTGTCGCCGTAGCGCGCCGACATCGGGATCGGCACGATCGACCGGAAGCCGAGGCTGGCAGCGAACTCCGAATAGTCCTTCGAAATGCGCTCGAAAATCGCCTCGTCGAACCCGACGAGGTCGATCTTGTTGACCGCCAGAACAACATGCCGGATGCCGAGCAGCGAGGCGATGATCGAATGCCGGCGTGTCTGGCGCAAAATGCCCTGCCGCGCATCGACCAGCACGATGGCGAGGTCGGCGGTCGAAGCGCCGGTCGCCATGTTGCGGGTGTATTGCTCGTGGCCCGGCGTGTCGGCGACGATGAACTTGCGCTTCGGCGTCGCGAAAAACCGATAGGCGACGTCGATGGTGATGCCCTGCTCGCGCTCGGCTTCCAGACCGTCAACCAGCAGCGCGAAATCGACATCGTCGCCGGTGGTGCCGTGTTTGCGCGAGTCGCGCTCCAGATCGGCAAGCTGGTCGTCGAAAATCTGCCTTGTGTCGGACAGCAGCCTGCCGATCAGCGTCGACTTGCCGTCGTCGACGGAGCCGCAGGTCAGGAAGCGAAGCAGCGATTTGCGCTCCTGCACGGCGAGATAATCGCGGATCGGGTCGTCGGGCGAAGGCGACGGAGAAGGATCGTGGCGCATCAAAAGTACCCTTCGCGCTTCTTCTTTTCCATCGAACCGGATTCGTCGCGGTCGATCAGCCGCCCCTGCCGTTCCGAGGTGCGAGCCGTCAGCATTTCGCCGACGATCCCCTCCAGGCTGTCGGCGCTGGACTCCACCGCGCCGGTGAGCGGATAGCAGCCCAGCGTCCGGAAGCGCACCAGCCGGTCTTCGACCACCTCGCCCGGCCGCAGCGTCATGCGCTCGTCGTCGCGCAGGATCAGCATCCCGTCGCGCTCGACCACCGGCCTTTTCCTGGCAAAATAAAGCGGCACGATCGGGATATTTTCGCGCAAGATGTACTGCCAGATGTCCAGTTCGGTCCAGTTGGACAGCGGGAATACGCGGATCGATTCGCCCGGAGCAACGCGGGTGTTGTAGATCTTCCACATCTCCGGGCGCTGGTGTTTCGGGTCCCAGGCGTGCTGCGCGTTGCGGAACGAGAAGATGCGCTCCTTGGCGCGCGATTTCTCCTCGTCGCGCCGCGCGCCGCCAAAGGCCGCGTCGAACCCGTATTTGTCCAGCGCCTGGCGCAGACCGACCGTCTTCATGACATGCGTATGGGTGTTCGAGCCATGCACGAACGGGCTGATCCCGTCGCGCACGCCATCCGGGTTGACATGCACCAGAAGGTCGAACCCGCGCTCCCTGGCCATCCGGTCGCGAAATTCGATCATCTCGCGGAACTTCCACGTCGTATCGACATGCAGGAACGGAAAGGGCGGCCTCGCCGGATAAAACGCCTTGATGGCGAGGTGCAGGAGCACCGAGGAATCCTTGCCGACGGAATAGAGCATGACCGGCTTGGAGAAGGTCGCAGCCACCTCGCGGAGAATGTGGATCGCCTCGGCCTCGAGGCGGTCGAGATGGGTCAGTCTGGCCAACATTGAAAAGCTTTCGCGACGCCATGCCCTCCGCGCGCGGCAGAGACGAGGCGACAGATCTGATTTGGGCCGCAGTTTCCCACAAACGACCGTCGGTTCAAGCAGGCCGGAACCAAAATCGGCTGGCGGCCGACCGGAATTTGCTTTGGCGCGCACGTTTAAAGGAATGCTTTTTTCGGTCAACCACTTATCGCCGGGGCGACGGAAACACCGTGCGCAGCAGGATCCGGACGTCGAGACCGGCGGAAGCGGTGGCCAGATACTCGGCGTCGGCGGCAGCGCAGGCGGCCGGGTCCGACATATCGATGCCGCGCACCTGCGCCAAACCGGTGATGCCGGGCCTGATCGAATACACATCCAGCTTTCGCCGATGATCCACCAATGCAGTCTGCTGCGGCAGGCAGGGTCTTGGGCCGACCAGGCTCATCTCGCCGACGAGCACGTTCCAGAGCTGCGGCAACTCGTCGATCTTGTATCTGCGCAAAATCCGTCCGATCGGGGTTATGGCGCTTGTTGGAACCTCATGGGTGGCGCCGCTGGGGGCGCCGACAACCATCGTGCGCAGCTTTCGGCACTGGAACGGAACCTCTTCCCGGCCGAGCCGCACTTGCGAAAACACCGCCGGTCCCTCCGAGGTGAGCCGTATGGCAAGCGCGGCGATGGCGACCACGGGCGATGTCAGCACCAGCAGCGGCAAAGCCAGTGCGATATCGGCCAACCTCCTCACAGAGTGCGCCCGGCCCGTTGCGCGCGGGGATAAATCATGTCGCAACCATCTCGTTCTCACATCCGCAAGGCAGCGCAGCAAACCCTGCCAGCGAATCGCATGATAGCAGGTCCGGCAAGGACTTTTCGCGCTGAGCCGCCCCACCAGGTCGCGCCAAACTGCCGCCACCGACCGCGCGCGAAGCCTAAAAACAGTGCTGTTTTATCCACGGCGCCAGAGCCGAGACTACCATGGCGGTCAGATCGAACCCCAAGGAACCGCCATGGACCAGACCCCCAATCTCCAGCTTCCCTACATCATGCCCTCGCAGGCGCAAAAGCACGTCACCCACAATGAGGCGATCCGGACGCTCGACGCGCTCGTGCAGATGGCGGTGCTGGACCGCGGCCTCGCATCGCCACCGCCATCGCCGGCAGAGGGCGATCGCTACCTGATCGCCGACGGCGGGCTCGGCGCATGGAACGGCAAGGATGGACAGGTCGCCGCGTGGCAGGATGGCGCATGGGCGTTCTTTGCGGCCTCCGCAGGCTGGCTCGTCTGGGTCGCCGACGAAAGCCGCCTGCTTTGCCACAATGGCGCGGCCTTCATCGACGCGGCGGTCCACAGCGTCAATCCGGCGCTGTTCGTCGGCGTCAATTCGATAGCTGACGCGACCGACCGGCTTTCGGTCAAGAGCCCGGCGTCGCTGTTCGACCATGAGGGCGGCGATCACCGCATGAAGATCAACAAGGAAGCGGCCGCCGACACGGCTTCCCTGCTGTTCCAGTCCGGCTATTCCGGCCGGGCCGAGTTCGGGTTGACAGGCGACGACGACTGGTCGGTCAAGGTGTCGGCCGATGGCGCAGCATGGGTCGAGGCGCTGAAGGTCGACCGCTCCACCGGCCGCGTCCGCCTGCCCGCAGGCCTGGCGCTTGGCGACGACGACCAGGCTGTCGCCCGCCGGCATGTGCGCGAGAAGCTTACAGCCAACCGGACCTACTATGTCCGCACGGACGGCTCGGACGCCAACACCGGGCTGGTTGACAGCGCCGGTGGAGCGTTCCTGACGATCCAGAAGGCGATCGATACCGCTGCTGCCCTGGATAGTGCGATTTATGACGTGACGATCCAGATCAGGAGCGGCACCTATTCGACGGCTACCGGAAATATCTGCAAACAGGGTGTCGGCGCAGGCAGGATTGTCATCGTGGGGGACCAGGTGACGCCGGCCAACGTCGTAGTCACTGTAAGTGGCGCGATGACGAACCTGAACGGCATCTTTCTCTCAAGGGCCAATGCGACCGTATATGATATCCGGGGTGTGAAGCTCACCAGCACCGGGACAGGCGTCGTATTCGGCCTCTGCTCATCGTCCGGCTCCTATCTAGAATTCCAGAATGTGGCTTTCGGGGCGTTCTCCGGGGCGGCTAGCAATCAACATATCCGCGCCGAGGATGGTGGCATTGTTCGCGCCACAGGTAACTATACCATTTCAGGCGGCGCATCCGCCCATTGGGAATGTGTCAACGGCACGATCCGCGTTCAAGGCGTAACAATCACCCTCACCGGGATGCCCGCATTTGGAACGAACTTTGCGACCAGCACGATGGGTTCTCTGTTGATTGTCAATAACAACACCTTCTCGGGGTCCGCCACGGGCGTTCGATACGGCGTCGCCATGAACGCCGTTCTGAACACGGGCGGCGGCGGCACAACCTACCTGCCCGGCGATGTCGCCGGCGCCACCGCAACAGGAGGCCAATATGTCTGACGCCGTGGAGCCTGCGACAGGCCGAAACAATTGCGATTCTGGGCAATCCGCTGTAAGCGCGGCCTGTCCGCGGAGGCAGTGCGCCTGCCGGGCGCAAGAAACCCATCTGGAGCACTCCCTTTGCAAATCACGATTTTCGGGACGGGCTATGTGGGTCTGGTGACGGGCGCGTGCTTCGCCGATGTCGGCCATCAGGTGACCTGCGTCGATATCGATCAGGACAAGATCGACCGGCTGAAGCTTGGAACCGTGCCGATCTTCGAACCGGGGCTGGGCGCGATGGTGGCGCGCAATCTGAAACAAGGCAGCCTCGCCTTCACCACCGAGACTGGAGCCGCGATCCGCTCGGCCGCCATTATCTTTATCGCGGTAGGAACGCCGCCTGAAGAGGACGGCTCCGCCGACCTCTCCCATGTCCTCGATGTCGCCAGCGTGATTGGCGGCCATATCGACGGCTACAAGGTGATCGTCAACAAATCGACCGTGCCGGTCGGCACCGCCGAACTGGTCGCCGACCGCATCGCCGCCGAGCAGGCCAGACGCGGCTCGACGCATCCCTTCGATGTCTGCTCCAACCCGGAATTCCTCAAGGAGGGAAACGCGCTCGAGGATTTCTTGCGACCGGCGCGGATCGTCGTCGGCACACAATCCGACACGGTTCTGCGGATGCTGCGCGAATGCTACGCACCGTACAACCGCAACCACGACAAACTGATGCCGATGGATGTGCGCTCGGCAGAACTCACCAAATATGCCGCCAACGCAATGCTGGCCACCAAGATCAGCTTCATGAGCGAGATCGCCAACCTCGCCGAGCGGCTGGGCGCCAATATCGAACAGGTCCGCCAGGGCATCGGCTCCGATCCGCGCATAGGCTATCATTTCATCTATCCGGGCTGCGGCTATGGCGGCTCGTGTTTTCCCAAGGATGTCCGCGCGCTGGCCCGAACCGCGACATCCGTCGATCTTGAGCCGACGCTGCTCAACGCGGTGGAGACGGTCAACCGCCGGCAGAAAAACGTGCTGTTCGAAAAACTCTTCCAGATCTTCGACGGCAATCTGCGCGGCCGCACGATCGCGCTCTGGGGCCTGTCATTCAAGCCGAACACGGACGACATGCGCGATGCGCCGAGCGAAACGCTGATCAGGTCCCTGTGGAAAGCGGGCGCGAAGATTCAGGCCTTCGATCCCGAGGCGTCGGGTGCGGCGCGGCGGCTGTTCGGCGAGCGCGACGATCTAGTGCTGGCCAAGCGCCAGCAGGACGCCGTCGTCGGCGCCGACGCGCTGGTCATCTGCACCGAATGGAAACAGTTCAGGATCGTCGATTTCGCTTTCCTGAAAGCCCAGTTGTCTCGGCCGGTCATCGTCGACGGCCGCAATCTCTACGATCCCGAGGATGTCAGCCGGCACGGCCTGCTTTATTACGCAATCGGCCGAGGCGATTCATATTCGCTGCACGAGGAAAGAAGCCGGGAAAAAGCCGGCTGAAATCAGGTTCGCTTCGAACCAGGCAGGTTGGAACTGGGCAGAAGCGACCAGACAGCCGGAACCAGCGCCGAAGCCAGCGCCACCTTGACCAGGTCGGGCACGATGAACGGCAGCACGCCGAACTGCCACGCCTTCTCCGCGCCGATCAGCGTCGCCAGCCAAGCAAAGCCCATGGCCAGCATGACGATTTCGGCGACCAGCATTGCCCCGAACAATTTTAGCGGATTGCGGTCCCAGAGACGATCGGCGGCCCGCCCGACGATCGCCGCCATGACCACGAAGCCGGCCAGATAGCCGCCGGTCGAGCCGAGCATGTAGGCGATGCCCAGGCCTTTCTCGGGCGTGCTCTGGAACACCGGGAAGCCCATCGCGCCTTCCGCCATGTAAAGCAGCAGGGTCGCGACTCCCAGACGCATGCCGAAGCTCGCCGCTATCAGCATCACGGCCAGCGTCTGCAGCGACATGTCGACCGGGCCGAGAACGACCTTGGTTTTCGCCGAAAGCGTCAGAATCAGCGTGCCCAGGACGACCAGTCCGACCTGCATGACCAGCCTCGCCGCGCCCTTTTGCGGCAAAGCGAGCGAAACCAGCGGACGTGCGGTTGTTGCGATGGCCATTTTATTCACCCACTTCGCTTGGCGTCGGAAGACGATTTGCCCGGTTGGTTGTCCGTATAGGTGCTTCCAGCCCGAGCGGCAATCTGTTTTGGAGCATGATCCGGAAAAGTGGTATGCGGTTTTCGGAAAAGATCATGCTCGAACAAGAAGATTGAGCCCCATTCCGATTCCATCGGAATGGAACAGGCTCAAGGCAGCAGGTCGCAATGGCGCTGGAATTCGACACAAATTTCGAGCCGGCCTACGGCGTAGCCGTTCGAGTGGCGGCCAATGTGGCCAGAGTAACCGCCAACAATCCAGGGCCGTTCACTTTTCACGGCACCAACAGCTATCTGGTCGGTTCGGATACACTTGCCGTCATCGACCCCGGCCCGTCCGACAACGAACACTATGCTGCGCTGCTGAAAGCAATCGGCGGGCGGCCGGTCAGCCACATTTTCGTCAGCCACACGCACAGGGATCATTCGCCTTTGGCATCGCGGCTGAAGCAGGCGACCGGCGCAACCATCTGCGCCGAAGGACCGCACCGGGCGGCGCGACCCTTACGGATCGACGAGGTCAATCCGCTCGACGCCAGCGCCGATCTGGATTTCGCGCCGGATCTGGCGCTTGGCGACGGCGCTTCGATCCAAGGCGACGGCTGGACCATCGGAACGGTTCTTACTCCGGGCCACGCCGCCAATCATGCCTGCTTCGCGCTCGCAGGCACCGGAATCCTGTTTTCGGCCGATCACGTGATGGCGTGGTCGACGACCATCGTCGCGCCGCCGGATGGAGCGATGGCCGACTACATGGCCTCGCTCAACCGACTGATCGAGCGGAAAGACAGCTTGCTCCTCCCCGGCCATGGCGGTCCGGTCGCAAAGCCGGGTCCATTCCTGCAGGCCCTGAATATCCACCGAAAAATGCGCGAGCGGGCGATCGTCGAGCGCATCCGCCAAGGCGACCGATCCGTCGCCGAGATCGTACGCGCGATTTACCGAGACACCGATCCGCGTCTGCATGGCGCGGCCGCGCTGTCGGTGCTGGCGCATCTGGAAGATCTGGTCGCGCGCCGGGCGGTAGTGACGGAGGGCGAGCCGTCAATCGAGGGAATCTTCACTCCGGTCTAGGACGGCGTCCGTTCCAGGCCGGGGCTCGGGCAGCGGGATCAACCCCGGTCCGGTTTCGGCGGGCGCGGGCTCCGGTTCGACCGGCTCGGCGGGCGCCACCCCGGCAAGGGAAGAAATTTCCACGTCGAGATCGGCCAGGAACGCCCCGATGCGGGCCGCGTTGTCGCCAAGATCATGGCCCCCGTAGCGGGAGGCCGAGCGCATATCGACATAGGTCGACTGGCCCTCGTTGATGACCCGGAGAGCGACATCCTGCGGAAAGGCGAGGACTGAGGTATAGGCCAGCGCCTCGATGCTGGTGTCTATCTGCGAGACCCGCCAAGGACGCACGACGTCCCATCCCCGACCCTCGATGATCGTGCTGATCGCCGCCATGACGCGCTCTTCGCTCAGTTCGTACCGCCGTCCGGTCACCAGGGGATATTCATCGAACTGGGCCCGACGGTGTTCATCGGTATAAGGCCCGACCGGATTCATGTCCGGCGTCCGCGCGTCAGAGGCGAAGCGCAATGCCGGCGGGTCTTCGACATCGGTCGAAATGTCAGTCAGCACCGGACGCGTCAGCCCAAGATAAAGCATCAGCGCAAACGGCGTCAGCACGACCAGCGCGATCAGGGCCCCGATGGTCAAATTGCGCCCGCCGCGATCGCTATAGTGCCAGAGGCGGTAGAAGGCGCGCGCGGCCAGAAGCAATGCCGCAATCGCCAGCAAAGCGACGATTCCGAGCACCGGGATGAAACCCGGGGTCTGGAGAAACCCGTAGCGGTGTCCTACCCCGGCAACCAGAAGCAGCACGGCCGAGAACGCCGCCAGCCGCCGCGACCACGCAGCGCTTCCGGAGAGCCGCCGTTCAGTGTAATCCGCTATGTCCATACGCCGCATGCCCGTCCGATATGCCGTGGACTTAGCAGAGCTTATCGAGGACCGAAACCTTCGCTCCCGTCGGTATCAGCCTGTCGGAAGCCGGTAATCCCCGAACTGTTGGCGCAGCGTCGTTTTCTGGATCTTGCCGGTCGCCGTGTGCGGTATCTCGTCGACGAAGGCGACATCGTCCGGCATCCACCATTTGGCGACCTTGCCTTCGAGAAACTCCAGGATCCCGGCCTTTTCCGGTTCCCTGCCGGGCTTGCGCACGACGACCAACAATGGGCGCTCGCCCCATTTTGGGTGCGCCACGCCGATGACGGCGGCCTCGGCAACCTCCGGATGGCCCACCGCAAGGTTTTCGAGCTCGATCGTCGATATCCACTCGCCGCCAGACTTGATGACGTCCTTGGCCCGGTCGGTGATCTGCATGTAGCCGTTGCGATCGATGTGGGCGACATCGCCGGTGTCGAACCAGCCGCCGGCGTCGAACTGCTCCTCCCCGGCGCCGCCATAATAGGCGCGCGCCACCGCCGGACCCCTGACCTTCAGCCGCCCAAAGGTCTGGCCGTTCCAGGGATGCTCGTTGTTCTCGTCATCGGTCACCTTCATTTCCACCCCGAACGGCGGATGCCCCTGTTTCTGCTGCAGGTCGAGCCTTGCGACGCCTTCGATGTCCGCGCAGCCCGGCTTAATCGTTCCCAGCGTGCCCAGCGGCGACATCTCGGTCATGCCCCAGGCATGGACGACCTCGACATCGTAGTTTTTCTGGA
Organism: Rhizobiaceae bacterium; assembly: GCA_041743855.1. Lineage (GTDB taxonomy): Bacteria > Pseudomonadota > Alphaproteobacteria > Rhizobiales > Rhizobiaceae > JBGTLX01. Next base: position 21,182 of record JBGTLX010000095.1, read on the forward strand.
ATTTCTCGATCATGGCGCGCGGACAAGCCGAGCCGCCGATCACCACGCGCTTCAGATAGGGCAGTTTCTTGCCGGTCTCCTCCAGATGCTGAAGCAGCATCAGCCAGACCGTCGGAACCGCGGCGGTGAACGTTACCTTCTCGCTGTCCAGCAATTCGTAGATCGAAGGGCCGTCCATCTTGCCACCGGGCATCACCAGCTTGGCGCCGACCATCGGGGCGCTTTGCGCAAGTCCCCAGGCATTGGCGTGGAACATCGGCACCACGGGCAGGATGGTGTCCGCCGACGAAATGCCCATCGCATCGGGCATGGCGGCGATCATGGCGTGCAGGACATTGGAGCGATGGCTGTAGAGCACGCCCTTGGGGTCGCCAGTCGTGCCCGACGTGTAGCACATGCCGGCTGCGGCGTTCTCGTCGAGTTCCGCCCACGCGAAATCGCCATCCGCCTGTCCCAGCCACTCCTCGTAGGCCACGACGTTGGACAGCGACGTCTCCGGCATATGCGCCGTGTCGGTCAGCACCACGATCCGCTTCAGCGATTTCACCAATGGCGCGATCTTCTCGACCAATGGCATGAAAGTCAGGTCGGCAAACAGCGCCTTGTCCTCGGCGTGGTTCATGATCCACACGATCTGCTCCGGAAACAGCCTGGGATTGAGCGTGTGATAGATCGCGCCGACGCCCATGATCCCGTACCACGCCTCGATGTGACGGCCGGTGTTCCAGGCCAGCGTGGCGATGCGGTCGCCTTCGCCATAGCCGTCGCGCCTGAGCGACTGGGCGACTTTCAGCGCCCTTTCGCGAACGGCAGAATAGGTGGTGCGCACGATCGGCCCTTCAATCGACCGCGACACGATTTCCCGGTTCGGATGCTGTCTGGCCGCATGATCGAGTATCTTGTGGCAAAGCAGCGGCCAGTCCTGCATCAATCCGAGCATGTCGATCCTCCCGTTCTTCTCGCAACCAATTGTGCCGCGCGCCGCGTGATTGTCCAGTGTCGGGCGTTTGCGCCCGACGGTAATCTCACGGCTTCCTTGGCCCTGCTCCTCCGCCTTTGCCATATTACGGACACCGTCAGCGCCGAAGCGTTGGAGGGGCAGGCTTTGATGAGAACTGACAAGAGGTCTCGCATGGACACGCAAGCTGTCGAGCATCGCCGCCCGGTAACAATCGCCGAAGCGGAGTTTCTGCTGCCGTCGCCGACAACCAAATTTCTGGCGCCCCCGTTGCCCGTTGTCTCCGACGCGGATTTCGAGAATGTCGTTCGCGGCGCGCTCGAGGCGGTCGGCGGATCGCTGCTTTTCAAAATGAAAGTCGGCAACGCCGGCGAAGGACAGCATGTCGCCGCGGCGGCTGTCGGCATCGGCGAGGCAAGGCAGTTCCTTCTGCTGACGCTTGCCGCAGGTGGCGGACAGCTCAAGGTCGAGCCCGCCGGCCGAAGCGCCAGCCCGCTTGCCGGCATAGCCGCCTCTTATGCGGGGTTGATGGACGTGTTCCAGGCGGCGGCCTGAGACCCAACGGGCACCGTCAACCGGATCGAGAGCTCGGCCGCGCCTTTGCGCGCGGGGACCAAAGCGGCTAGAAGCCGGTCTTCAGCCGCTCTTCCGGGATACGCTTATGCTTGATCGACCGCCGCTCACCAATCTCCAGACGCGCGATATCGAATCGCTGGTCCATCCCTACACGCCGATCCACAAGCTCAAGACTATGGGCGCCGTGGTCATGGAGCGCGGCAAGGGCGTCCATGTCTACGACACGCATGGCCGCGACTATATCGAGGGCATGTCCGGCCTCTGGTGCGCGGGGTTGGGCTTCGGTGACGAGGAGATGATCGAGGCGGCGATAGAGCAGATGCGCGCGCTGCCCTTCTACCATCTCTTCGGCGCGAAAAGCACCGAGCCGGCCATCGCGCTCGCCGAAAAGCTCAAGGAGATCGCGCCGGTCCCCGTCTCGAAAGTGTTCTTCACTTCGTCGGGCTCCGAAGCCAACGACACGCAGGTCAAGCTCGCCTGGTACATGAACAATGCGCTCGGTCGGCCGAATAAGAAGAAGATCATCTCTCGGATCAAGGCCTATCACGGCGTCACCGTCATGGCCGCCTCTCTGACCGGGCTGCCGTCCAATCACAAGGGCTTCGACCTGCCGGTCGACCGCGTTCTGCACACGGACTGCCCGCATTTCTACCGCTACGGCGAGGCCGGCGAAAGCGAGACGGAGTTCGTCGCCCGCACGGTGAAATCGCTCTCGGACCTGATCGAGGGTGAGGGGCCGGATACGATCGCGGCCATGATCGCCGAGCCGGTGATGGGCGCAGGCGGCGTCATCGTGCCGCCGAAGGGCTATTACGAAGCGATCCAGGCGGTGCTCGACGAGCACGATATCATGCTGATCGCCGACGAAGTCATCACCGGCTTCGGGCGCACCGGCAACTGGTGGGGCTGCCAGACGATGGGCATGCGCCCGACCACGATCTCGGCCGCCAAGCAGCTGACCTCGGCCTATGCGCCGCTCGGCGCGGTCATGGTGCCGGAGCATGTCTATCAGGCCTATGTCGACCATTC
>JBGTLX010000096.1:0-7326 GCA_041743855.1 Rhizobiaceae bacterium
ATGGCTGACACCAACCCAATTCCCGCAAAGATGATCGCCATCGCCATTTCCCAGCCGGGCGGTCCGCTGGTGCTGAAACCCGAACGGCGCGACGTGCCTCAACCGGGGCCAGGCGAGGTGCTGATCCGGGTGAAGGCCGCCGGCGTCAACCGGCCCGACGTGCTGCAGCGCAAGGGCGCCTATCCTGCCCCGCCCGGCGCGTCCGACCTGCCGGGCCTCGAGGTCTCGGGTGAAATTGTCCTCCTCGGCGAAGGCGCCGAGCGCTGGCGCATCGGCGACCTGGTCTGCGCGTTGACGCCGGGCGGCGGCTACGCCGAATATGTCATCGCGCATGGCGGCAGCGTTCTCCCCCTGCCGTCGGGCTTCACCTTTACCGAGGCCGCCGCGGTTCCCGAAACCTTCTTCACCGTCTGGCACAATGTGTTCGAGCGCGGGGGCTTGAAAAGCGGCGAGACTCTGCTCGTCCATGGCGGCTCGTCGGGCATCGGCACCACGGCGATCCAACTCGCCAAGGCCTTCGGCGCGACGGTGATCGCGACCGCCGGCTCGCATGAAAAATGCTTCGCTGGCGGCAGGCTCGGCGCCGACCGCTGCATCAATTACCGCGAGGAGGATTTCGTCGCCGCGGTCAAGCAGGCGACCGGCGGGAGGGGCGCGGACCTGATCCTCGACATGGTCGGCGGCGACTATGTCGCGCGCAATTACGAGGCCGCTGCGATCGACGGGCGCATCGTGCAGATCGCCACGCAAGGCGGCGCTGTGGCGAGCGCCGATTTCGCCAAACTGATGGTCAAGCGCCTGACCCACACCGGCTCGACGCTCAGGCCTCGTACGGTGGAGGTCAAGGCCGGCATCGCGGCGGCGCTGGAGGCCAGTGTCTGGCCGCTTCTGGCGTCGCGCCGCGTCGCCCCCGTCATGGACATGATCTTCCCGCTTAAAGAGGCCTGGCGGGCGCATGAACGCATGGAAGAGGGCGAACACATCGGCAAGATCGTGCTCGATGTAAGCTAGAGCAGGCCCCGCTATGAAGCGGGGCAACTCGCGCCATCGTCGACCCAGCGGCCGATCAGTTCGCCAAACACGTCCTGCGTTCCCGGAACCGGTTCCCGGCCTTCACCCGGGTTCCAGCCCCATGCGACCAAAGTGTCCTTTGCCATATGCTCGACAATTTCGTCGAGAGTCTTGCCACCGTTGCGGGCCGGATCCTTGATCTGCTCGCAGATCTGGCCTAGCGTCTTGCCTTGCCAAGCCATCTCGCTCGGTGCGACCAGCCAAAGCGGGTGGCCCGGAATGCTCTTGAGTGTGTCGGCCTGGCCGACGACTTTCACATTTTCGGGGCCATGACAGGTGGCGCACATCATGCCCGGCATGCCAATGTCGCCCTCGCCTCTCGAAACAGGCGGCTGGTGAACCTTCATCTCAATCCCCTGCAGGGGACTTTCGCCCGCCGGATGGCAATTGACGCAACGAGGATGCTGGATGACCTTGCCAGCCTCCTCGAACAGCGCAATGGAACGCTCGTTCTTGTCGGTGATCGATGCGAACTCGGACGCCGCCCTGAGCGGAACCGCCGCAGTCGGATTGTCCTGCGCCACCGACACTGTGGCGAGGAACCCGGCCAGCAAGAACGCGCATGAGCCGATGCCGGACAGGGCCGTCCTCTGTAGCTTGTTCATGGTCACGACACGCCGGCAGCGACGATCGGCAAGCGCCGGACGGTTGTGCCGGTCAGACGCCGCCATGCATTGGCAACCGCCGGGCCGACCGGCGGAACGCCGGGCTCGCCGACGCCTGTCGGCTTTTCCTGCGATGCCATGACCGCGACCTCGACATGCGGCATCTCGTTGATCCGTAGAGAGCGATAGTCATGGAAATTCGACTGCATGATCTTGCCACCTTTGCCGAGCGTGACCTCATCGAACAGCACCGCGCCAAGGCCGTAACCGACGCCACCTTCCATCTGCGCCTTGATGACGTTCGGGTTGATGGCGACGCCGCAGTCGACGGCGCACCACACATTGTGGACACGTGGCTGTCCGGCGGCGTCCCGCGACACCTCGACGATCTGCGCAACATAGGTGCCGAAGCTCTTGACCACGGCCACGCCGCGCGCGTGGCCTTCCGGCACGGCGGAGCCCCAGTCCGCCATCTCGGCAACCGTCTTCAGCGTGGCCGCATGTCGGGGTTCCTTCGCCAGCAGCGCAAGCCGGCCCTCGACCGGATCCTTGCCGACCGCCTGGAAAAGCTCGTCCACGAACGTCTCGACGGCAAAGCCAGTATGCGTGTGGCCGACCGACCGCCACCAGAGCGGCGGGATCGCCAGCGTCACATTGTGCGAAACGACACGCAGGTTTGCGATGTCGTAAGGCAGATTGGCCGCGCCCTCGACAGAGGTTTCGTCCAGATCGGCCTTCTGCATGATCGACTGCCCGACGATGGTCTGATCCCACGCCGTAATCTTGCCCTGGGGATCGATCGATCCCTTCATCTTGTGCAGGTACATCGGACGATAGAAACCGCCGCGGATGTCGTCCTCGCGGGTCCACATATGCTTGACCGGACGCGACCCGTCGGTGGCCTTGAAGACCTCAGCGGCCTCCTGCATATAGGGCGAGCCGAACTGCGCCCGCCTGCCGAAACTGCCGCCGGCAAGCTGCGTGTTTACGCGAACCTTCGAGGGATCGAGGCCGAGTACCGTTGCAGCGGCTGTCTGATCCTGGCCGGGGAATTGTGACCCGCTGTAGATGTCGAGCGAACCGTCCGCAGCCTTGACGAAGACCGCGTCGAGCGGCTCCATCGGAGCATGGGCGAGGAAGGGAAAGACGATTTCTGCCTCGAGGCTCTGGATGCCGGCCTCCAAGAATGCCTTGACGACATCGCCCCGCTTGGCTGCCTCGATGCCCTCCTCGGAAAACTTGACGGCGAAGTCGGCGGCAAGCTCGCCGGTCGACCGGGTTTCGGCCTTGGCAAAATCCCACTCGATCCTGAGCGCGTCGCGCCCCTTCAAGGCGGCGAATGTGTTGTCGGCATAGACTGCGACGCCTTGCGGGATTTGTCTGACGTCAACCACGCCGGGCACCTTGCGGGTATCTGCGTCATCGAACGACTTGACCGTCGCGCCGAAATGATCGGGATGGGCCACCAGCGCGACCAGCATGTCGTCGGCCAGGACATCCAGCGTATAGATGGCTTTGCCGGTCGATTTGGCCAGGGTATCGAGTTTCGGCAAATCCTTCCCGATCAGCACGAAATCCTTGGGGTCCTTGAGAGCAGGCTTTTCCGGAGGCGTTTCCTGTGCGGCTTTGTCGGCCAAAGCACCGAAGCCGCTCTCCTTGCCTGACGCGACATGACCGATCCTGCCCTTGGAAACAGTGATTTCAGCGGCCGGAACGCCCCACTCCTTTGCCGCGGCGGCGACCAGCATGGCGCGCGCCGCAGCGCCAGCCGAGCGATACTGTTCGTAGGAATTGGCGATCGCCGTGGAGCCGCCGGTGCCCTGGAGGCCGAAAGCCAGATTGGCATAGACCTTGTCGTCGGCCGGAGAATGGACCGCCCGCATCTGGCTCCAGTCGGCGTCCAGTTCCTCGGCAATAAGCGTGGCGAGGCCGGTGAACGGCCCCTGCCCGAATTCGATGTGCTTCGAAAGGATCGTGACCGTGTCGTCGACGCCGATCTTGACGAAAATATTCATCGCCGCGCCGGCGCCGCCCGCCTGAACAGCCTGCATGACGGCGGCGTATCCCTTCGGGGCCATGGCAAAGCCGATCACCAGCCCCGCGCCGGCGACGAATGCACGGCGTGTCGGACGGAATTCGTGGATGGTCATGGCTCATCCCTCCATCATGTCGGCGGCGTCGTGGATGGCCTGCCTGATGCGCTGGTAGGTGGCGCAGCGGCATATGTTGCCGGCCATGGCTCCGTCGATATCGTCGTCGGTGGGTTTGGGCGTGACTTGAAGCAGGGCCACGGCAGACATGACCTGACCGGACTGGCAGTAGCCGCATTGCGGAACGTCGATGGCGACCCACGCCTTGCGGACCACATCCGCCTCGACACCTGCAAGGCCCTCGATGGTGACCACTTCCGATCCCTCGACGGTCGATATCGGGGTTATGCAGGAGCGGCGGGTCATACCGTCGAGATGGACCGTGCAGGCCCCGCACTGCGCGACTCCGCAACCATATTTCGTGCCCGTCAGCTTTTCGGCATCCCGGATGACCCAGAGCAAAGGCGTGTCGGGGTCGCCGTCGAATGTCCTGGCCTGGCCATTGAGGGTGAAATTGATCATGGGCTTGAGCCTCCGTGTCTGCGTACCGCTCACTGCTGTCGGTCAGTTAGAAATATGCCGCTTGCCTCTTCGGTCAAGACACGCCTGTCATTCAATTTGCTTAAGCCCGATGCCCGCCTCTGGGCGCAATGCTCTCCCCCGCGTTGCGCGGGGGAGAGTGGAGGTCGCGCCCTCAGTTCACGGCGTCGATGTTGCCGAGGGGGATGAACAGCGTTTCGCCGGACGAATCGTCGACGCCGTCATTGTCGGTGACGACGAAGGCTTCGCCGGCCAAGTCGATCGCAAAGCCCTCGACCTTGTCGACGACATAGCCGTTGCCGGCCGACTTCAGATCCGCCATCAGGTCGCGCACCAGCGTCTTTTCGATCACCGGCAGTTCGCCGCCAAGTGCTGCCGGCTTGAAGGCGTCCTGCGCCACCGAATAGACTCGCTTCACCTTGGCCAGGTCGCCGATCAGATTGTCGCGCTCGACGATGTACAGTTTGCCATTGTGCGCGGTGATCTCCGACAGGCCCATCCAGCCTTCGCCGGCCGCCTCGAGCGGATAGCGTATGGCGGTCCATTCCTTGGCGGCAGGCTTGTAGGCGACCAGCTTGACCTGGCCCTTGGCGTCGTCGGCCCATTCGCGCTGGATGGCCATGACCAGCATCAGTTCATCGCCTTCGCCGACAATGGTGACGCCTTCGAGCCCGAAGCGGGTCTGGTGCGCCAGAAGTTCGGCCGGAAAGCCGATCTCTTCGGTAATCGCGCCCTCGGCGTCGACATGCAGGATTGCGTGCGGAACGAGCTTTGCCGGATCGCCTTCATTGGCCAGCCAGAAACCGCCCTCGCCGTCGGCGGCGATGCCTTCGAGGTCGAGTTTCTGGGCCGGATTGCCGTCGCGCGTCACCACGATCTTGCCGGTGATCATCGCCGGCGTCTGCGTGGCGTCGATGGTGAAGATCGACGGCGCGTTCTTGTAAACCGAGTCCGACACCGCGTAGAGCTTGCCGGCATCGGCCGGATCGGCGGCGAGGCCGGACAGCGCGCCCCAGCCGAGCGGAAGATCGCCGGCGGGTGCCGCCGTGATCGTCGGATAGGCGGCCGGACCTTCGGCGCGCTCGTAGATCATGACATGCGAACGGGCGAGGCCGTCCTCGACCAGGTCGGTCTCGTTGGCGGTGACCAGAAGGTTGCGCGACGGGATCGCGACCAGACCTTCGGGGCCGACGCCGGACGGCAGGATCTGCACGAATTCCGGCTCTGCCCCGGTATCCCGGTAGACGGCGACGAGGGACGCACGCTCCAGCGCCACGAAGAACAGCTTTTCGTCACCGAAAGCGGCTGCTTCCATGCCTTCCGGCTCGACGCCCTTTGAGTTGCGCCCATCGGGATAATGCCCGACATGGGCGGCTTCGCGCTCGACGCTGGAGCCGGATTCGTAAAGCACCTCGCCGGTCTTCGAAAAAATCGTGAAGCCGCGCGAGCCGCCCTTATAGTCGCCCTCGTTGGCGACCACGAAGCGGTCATTGTCGAGCCATTTCAACGCGTCTGGTTCGCGAGCGACATCTGCCTTGCTGCCCGAAAAGTCGAACGCCCCGTCCTTTTTTTTATCAATGTTTTCGAGGGTCGCCGCGCCCGCCGAGAAATGCGAGGCGACCGTTCCCGTCGCCGCGTCGATGATGGCGATGTGGTTGTTCTCCTGCAGGGTGACGGCAAGATCGCCGGCATCGTTGAAGGCGACGAATTCGGGCTCGGGATCGTCGCCTGCGACCTCGGCAATGCCGGTCAGCGCCACCGTCTTCATCGAGCCGCAATCCGGCACGCCGGCGGCAAGCGTGAAGATTTTTACGTCGCCGGCCGGCGTTTGCGGGATTTCGCCGTCGTTCAGTTCCTCGTCGCGCTCGTTTTCGATGGCGATGGCGATGAGCGTCCCGTCCTTGCTGAGCGCCACCGAATCCGGCTGTCCGCCGACATCGCAGGTGCTTTCGATCGCCTTGGTGGCGAGATCGATGACCGTCAGATTGCCGGACGGATTGACCTTGCTCTCCGAGGTGTTGACGCCCGCGAGCACCCTGCCTCCGATCACGACAACGGAGGTCGGCTCGCCGTCGATCTTGACGATGCCGCCGGCAACCGGGGTTTTGGGGTCGGACATGTCCACAAAGCCGATCGCGCCCTGCGGGCTGTCGGAATAGACCAGCATCATGCCGTCTTCGGTGGCCGCGATGATTTCGGAGGAAGTCGGCTTGGCCTTGTCCATGTCGGCGGGCAAATTGCCTGCGACGGCGAATGTGGCGACGCGGTTGAACATCATGTCGGCATGAGCGGGCAGCGAAACGGAGGCCGCAAGCGCTGCGGTCAGCAAGAAAAGTCGAGATTGGCGTGGCATCGGCGATATCTCCCGTTCTGAAAGCGCCTCTGCTTTGAGCGTCCGATATTTCAGCGGGATGACGGGTCGATGACCGTTTGATGACGGTAAGAGTGGGGCGGAAGTTTTCTTGCTCCGCGCCGCGAACCCGGTTATATACGCCGTGATTTCCCAAATATCCGGTGGTTCCATCCACCGCCCGCGCAAGGGACGCGGGCGAACGAGAGGTTTTATCCAAAATGGCAAATACGCTTTTGATGCCCAAGGCGACCGCCGTCTGGCTGGTCGACAACACCGGCCTGTCCTTCGAGCAGATCGCCCAGTTCTGCGGCCTGCATCCGCTCGAGGTCAAAGCCATCGCCGACGGCGAATCGGCGCAAGGGATCAAGGGCATGGACCCGATCATGACCGGCCAGCTTTCCCGCGAGGAGATCGCCAAGGGCGTCGCCGAACCCAGTCATCGCCTGAAACTGCTCGATCCCAAGGTGCGGGTGCCCGATTCCAAGCGCAAGGCGCCGCGCTACACGCCTTTGTCGAAGCGCCAGGACCGCCCCAACGCCATCCTCTGGCTGGTGCGCAACCACCCCGAATTGAAGGACGCGCAGATTTCGCGCCTCGTCGGCACGACCAAATCGACCATCGACCAGATTCGCGACAGAAAACACTGGAACGCCAACAACCTCGTGCC
>JBGTLX010000097.1:0-2319 GCA_041743855.1 Rhizobiaceae bacterium
CGACTTCGGGTCGTCACGGCCGACGGCGAGATCCGGGCCGACGCGGAAATCGGGCCAACGCCGGTGATCGCGATCGCCGTCGCAACCGACGGGGCCCGGCTTGCCGCGGCCGGGGTGCGCGGCGCGATCTGGATATTGAGAACGGACGACCTTGAATTGGAACGAACGCTCGTCGGCCCCGGCATGCCGGTCTGGTCGCTCGCCTTCATTCCCGGAACGGACGAGCTTCTAAGCGGGGGAAGCGACCGCCTCGTCCGGCGCTGGAACGCGGCGACCGGAGCGCATCTTGGCGCAGGCGTCGCCATAGGCCCCGCCGACCCTCTCGCCGAATATGCCGGCGATCCGGGCGCCGAAGTGTTCCGCGCCTGCGTCGCATGCCATACTTTGCGGCCCGGCGAGGGAACCCGGGCGGGACCGACCCTCAACGGCGTCATGGGTCGAAGGATCGCGTCCGCGCCGGACTACGATTATTCTCCCGCGTTTTCCCGGTTGGACATCATCTGGACGCCAAAGACCATCGCACGGTTGTTCGAGGTCGGCCCGCATGCCTTTACGCCTGGGACGAAAATGCCGGAACAGACGATCAATCGCGCGGTGGACCGCGAGGCGCTGGTGCGCTTTCTCGAACGAGCGACGGCGCCCGAATAAAGCCCTCGCGCCCTCGACTCGAGTCTGAACCTGACCCTGCGCCCTATTGAACGCCCCCGGCCTTTTCGGCGGCGATATAGTCTTCCGCCGTGCGCGGCTTTGGCCGCGCGGCGCCGGCGTAGGGGTCAATGCCCTCGTTCAGCACCGCCTCGACACGGCAATTCTCGCACATCCTGATGGCGTCGAGCCTGCGCGCGTTTTCGCCCGAAAACATCCAGTGCTTCCCTTCGAGCCTGGCGATGACGCGCTCGATCGTGCTCTTCGTGCCGAAGGGCTTGGCGCAGCGGATGCAGCAGAAGGGAGCTTCTTCCTTGATCATCTGGCGCGGCGCGTTCCAGGCGGCAAAATCCAGTTGAGGCCGCAGCGAGATGACCTGTTCCGGGCAGGTTGCCTGGCAAAGACCGCACTGAACGCATGCGCCGTGCGAGAAGCGCAGCATCGGCCGATCGTCACCTGCTGAAAGCGCGCCGGTCGGGCATGCGGTCACGCAGGAATGGCAGAGCGTGCAACCGTCGACATCGACGATGACCGCGCCGAAGGGCGCGCCGTCTGGCAGCGGCACGAGGGAAACGGGAGAAGGCGCAACGCGGTGCAGCATGCGAAGGCTCAGTTCGAGCAGCCCGCGCTTGTCGCCTGCGGGCGCGAAGCTCGCGGGTTCCCGGCTCGGCGTGCCCGGAGGCAATGCGGCGAGGCCGTTCAGGACGTCGTCGGGTTCTTCCGCATGGACGATGCCGCAGACGTCGTCCCCATAGCCGAGCGTCGCGGCGAAGGCATTGGCGAGCGCCACGGTCGCTGAAAGGGTCGCTATGCCGTTCTTCGGCGCGCGCCGGGCGATGATGCCCACGTTTGACGCGCCGTAGGCGAGCGCCGAAGCCAGGCTCTCAAGCCCGATCTGCTTGATCTCGTTGACCTGGAAGGGCAGAACATTTTCAGGAAGCCTGGCCCCGATCGCATCCAGTAGCGGTCCCCCGACATAGAAGTCGTGAAACAGCACGACCGCGTCGCGGCCGCCCGCGGCGCGGTAGGTCAGGATCAGCGTGCGCAGGCGGTCGAGTTGCACCTCGACGCTCGGCAGCGTGTAGGATGCAGCCCCTGTCGGGCAGACGGCGGCGCAGTTTCCGCACCCCGCGCAGATATAGGCGTCGATCTCGACGTGGTCGCCGTTGGGCCGGATGGCTTCCATCGCGCAGGCGTCGAGGCAGCGTGTGCAGCCCTTGATTGCCGAACGGGAATGGGCGCAGATCTCTTTCGTGAAGGAAATATATTTCGGCTTGTCGAACTCGCCGACGAGTTCGGCTGCTTCCTCGATCTTGTCCGCCACGGCTTCCATGTCGGCGGGATCGGCCTTTAAATAGCCGTCGCGGGCTTCGTGCGCGGGAAACAAGGCCGGACCGCCCGAAAGATCGAGCACGAGATCGCAGCGTGAAACAGCGCCATCGCGCCGCGACCCGGCCGAAATGCCGCCGGCCTCGGGGGCCAGGAAGCCGTCGACCACGAACTCGTAGGCGCCGAGATGGCCGCGAGCAGAGGCTATTTTTCCGCGGGCAACCGGGAAGGAAAGACCGGAAGGGATGCCGACATCGCCTAGGTCGTTCAGCAGAACCGTGACGTCCAGCGCTTCGGCCAGCCGCTCACCGGCATGGATGGCGGTTTCGTCGCTGCCATAGATCA
>JBGTLX010000098.1:0-5025 GCA_041743855.1 Rhizobiaceae bacterium
CCAGCCCCGCCTCCATCGCTTCGCCCACCTTCAGCGCCCGCAGCGCCAGCAGCACGTCGTAGCCCAAGCCGCCGGCGCCGATCATTGAGGCGATAATCACCATGTTCAGCGCCAGCATGATGACCTGGTTGACGCCGACCATCAGCGTCGGACGCGCCGACGGCAAAAGCACGCGCCACAGTTTCTGGCGCGCCGTGCAGCCGGCCATCGTGCTGAAATCGCCGATCTCGGACGGCACGCGCGACAGGCCGAGCATGGTGGCGCGCACCATCGGCGGCGTCGCGAAAATGGCGGTGGCTATCATCGCCGAGACCGGGCTGTTGCCGAACAGAAGCAGCATCGGGATCAGATAGGCAAAGGTCGGGATGGTCTGCATCAAATCGAGCGCCGGCGAGATGATGAGCTTTTCCGCCCATGGTCTGCGCCACGCCCAGATGCCGACGAACAGGCCGGTGACGAAGCAGAACGGCACCGCGATCGAGATCAGGCCCAGCGTCAGCATGGCGCTGGTCCATTGGCCGAACAGCGCGATATAGAGGAAGCATCCGCCGACCAGCGCGCCCAGCTTTGGGCCGCCGAAGGCCCGGCCGGCGAGGAAAGCCGCGATGCAGACGCCGACCCAGGACAGGCGTGGCAGGACCGTTGCCTCCAGACCCGCGCCGATTTTGAAACCCTTGGCCAGAAGATCCAGCGCAAAATCCAGCGGCACGCCCAGAACGGCGGTGATGGAGCGCGTCAGCCAGGAGAGGTTGAGCTTCAGCCAGTTCATGATGGCGCTGACCCATTCCGCGAACGGGAGTATCGCCCCCGCCGGGTAGTCCACCGCCCAGGAAAGACTGCCGCGCATCAGGAACATAGCCAGCACGACGCCAAGCGCTGCAACCCAGACCACGAGCCATGTCTGGACCGGCCGCGGCCTTTCGATCCGGACATCCGTCGAGATCGTCATGGCCGCGCTCCGGAACGCTCGACGCCCGCCAAAAGGTCGATCACGGCCTGCGGGGTGACTTCGCCGATCGGCTTGCCGGTCCCGTTGACCACCGCGAACGGTTTTCCGGCGGCGACGATGTTGGCCGAGAAGCTGGCGATCTTGGCCTCGGGCGGCACGACGCCGCCATGCTCAGCCCCGTCGCAGGCGCGCATCAGGCTTCTGGCCGAAATGACCTTCGAACGCTGCACGTCGCGGGTGAACTCGGCGACATAGCCGGTGGCCGGGCTGACCACGAGCTGTTCCGGCGTGCCGATCTGGATCACCTCGCCGTCCTTCATGATGGCGATGCGGTCGGCGAGCCTGATCGCCTCGTCGAAATCATGGGTGATGAAGACGATAGTCTTGTGCAGCACCGCTTGCAGTCGCATCAACTCGTCCTGCATCTCGCGCCGGATCAGCGGGTCGAGCGCCGAAAAAGGTTCGTCGAGGAACCAGATCTCCGGCTTGGTGGCGAGGCTGCGGGCGATGCCGACGCGCTGCTGCTGGCCGCCTGACAGTTCGCGCGGATAGAAATGCTCGCGGCCGGTGAGCCCCACCAGGTCGATGACCTCGCGGGCGCGCGCCTCGCGGGCCGTGCGGGCCATCCCTTGGATGGAGAGCGGAAAGGCGATGTTTTCTGCGACGTTGAGATGCGGCAGCAGCGCGAAATTCTGAAAAACCATGCCCATGCGGTGGCGGCGCAGCTCGATCAGTTCCGCATCCGAAATCTTGAGCAGGTCCTTGCCCTCGAACTCGACCTTTCCATAGGTCGGCTCGACCAGCCGCGACATGCAGCGCACCAGCGTCGACTTGCCGGACCCCGACAGTCCCATGATGATGAAAATCTCGCCCTGGCGGATTTCCAGGTCGACCGCGCGCACCGCGCCGACGAGACCCGCAGCCGAAAGGTCGGCGCTGCTTGCCCTGCCTTCGCGCTTCTGGATGAACTCGGACGCGCCAGAGCCGAACAGCTTCCAGACATTGCGGCAGGCGAGTTTCACCGGCCGGGATTGGCCCTCGCCCGCCGCGGCGGGTCCTTCTTGCGAAGCGATAGTCATCCACGGCCCTTTAGAGCATCGGACGGTTAAATGGAATCAATTCTGTTTCACGGGCGGGGTGGCGATCTGCGCGAAGGGTTGCGAAGGTCGATGCGGTTCCATCGGCCGAGCAAGCCGACAAAGCAGGCGCCGGCCGCCCGGAAACCCGAAGGGCCGGGCGCATTTGCGGCAAATCCTTCGGGTTTCGGCTCGGACGTAGTCCCGCTACGCCCGTCGCCAAACCCCTCGACCTTGCCGCAAATTCGCTCCGGCAGAATGATCCCATTTAACCGTCCGATGCTCTAGAACGCCTGCAAATTCAGCGGCCCCGATCGTGAGCCGAACGGGGCCGCTTGTCCATTTCCAGATGAGGCTATTCGGCCCAAGCCCTCCAGACCGTTTCGTTGGCGTCGATCCATCCAGCCGCGACCTCTTCGGGCGTCTTGCCGTCGAGATCGACCTGACCGCTGAGCGCGTTGAGCACGTCGGTCTCGATCGTATAGTTCTGAGCAACCTTGTAGGCCACCGGCCATTTGTCCTTCATGCCGCCCCAGGCATATTTGAAGATCTCGCCGGTCGGCTTGCCGCAATCGTACTGCGCGGTGGCGTTGGAGCCCCAGGCCGGGTCGGTGTAACACTCCGGCGTGTGTGCCGGGAACTCGACCCATTCGCCTTCGTATTTCGCCGGCGCCCAATGCGGCGAATACACCCACAGCATGATCGGCGCCTTGCGCTGATAGGCCGATTCCAGTTCCGCGAACATCGCGCCGTCGGTGCCGGCATGGATGACGGTGAAGGGCAGATCCAGTGAGACGACCCGCTCGTCGTCGAACCCTTCCCAGGTCACCGGTCCGCCGAGATAGCGGCCTTTGGGCGCGGTTTCGGCGGTCGAGAACGCCTCCGCGCAGGCCGGGTCCTTCAGCGCTTCCCAATTGGGCAAGCCAGGGCATTTATCTTTCATGTAGGTCGGGTACCACCACTCTTCCTTGGCCTGCGGGCCGAGCGGGCCGAGCTTTTCCGTCTGGCCGGTTGCGTCGGACGCAGCCATCGCCTCGCCAGCGGTTGTGGCCCAGAACTCCATGCCGAGCGTCAAATCGCCATTGGTCAGGCCGGTGGTCAGGCTGGAGAGGTAGTCGGCGGTCGGATACTCGACCGTATAGCCGAGCTTCTCAAGGATTCCGCCTATGATCTTGGCGTTGAGGTTGACGCTGGTCCAGTCGAACAGCGCGATCTTGATCGGGTCGTTGGATTCAGGCGCCTGGGCGTAGGCCGCTGGCGCTAGCAGACTGGCGGCCGCAACGGCAAACGCGCCCATCCCTAATCTTGTAAATCTCGTCAGCTCGGTCATGCACTTTCTCCCGTTGAACCTCTGGAACTGGTCGTCAGGTCCCGGTCGCGCATTGGCTTTTTCGCGGGACGTATTTCACCTCATGAAAATTTATATACCAACATTGATGCCTCGCAATGGGCTTGCGCTGTATTCCGCCGTTTTTCGCGGGGCAGGCGGGCCATGAACCGCGATTGCCTCAAAAGCGGGCGCGGATGGTCAAGATCAGGCACGCCAACTCAAAATTTGTGCGTTGCCCTCAGGAACGCGGCCTGGTCTTCTGCGGATCGTAATGCGCAAACGGCACGATTTTGGCCGGAAGTCGCTTCGAGTGGCCGTCGAGCTTGCCGATCTCGACCTCCGTCCCCAACCCTGAATGAAGGATGTCGACGCGCGCCAGCGCGATGGTCTTGCCCAGCATCGGCGAGCGCATGGCCGACGTCACTTGGCCGATCTGCGCGCGGCCGACATGGATGCAGTCGCCATGGCCCACATCGACATTTGCGTCGATGTCCAGCCCGACCAGTTTTCGCGACGGGTTGTCCTTGCGTCGGATCAGCGCCTCGCGGCCGATGAAATCGTCCTGCTTGGTCTTGAGCGGCACGGTGAAGCCGATGCCGGCCTCGAACGGGTCGGTCTGGTCGGAAAACTCCGCGCCGGCAAAGATCAGCCCGGCTTCGATCCGCACCATGTCCAGCGCCAGCAACCCCATCGGCTTCAGCCCGTGCGGCTGGCCGGCTTCCCAGACCGCGTCGAAAACTTGTTCGGCATCGCGCGGGTGGCAGAAAATCTCGTAGCCGAGTTCGCCCGTATAGCCGGTGCGCGAGACTACGACCGGAACGCCATGCGCATCGCCGATGCGGGCGACGGTGAAGCGGAACCACTCCAACTCGGAAATCGACGGCTGCACCGGCGGGGTCCAGATGATTTCCTTGAGAATGTCGCGGCTTATAGGACCCTGCACGGCGATGTTGTGCATCTGGCTGGTGGAAGAACGCACCAGCACTTTCAGGCCGAGTTTTTGCGCCTGCTCGCGCAGCCAGACGCCGCCGAAATCGTCACCGCCGATCCAGCGGAAATTGTCGCGGCCGAGCCGAAGCAGCGTTCCGTCGTCGATCATGCCGCCATGCTCGTAGCACATGGCCGAATAGACGACCTGGCCGACGCCTAGCTTCTTCACGTCGCGCGTTAGCGTATATTGCATAAGCGCTTCGGAATCGGGTCCGGTGACCTCGAATTTCCTGAGCGGCGACAAATCCATCACCACCGCCTTCTCGCGGCAGGCCCAATATTCCTCGATCGGCCCGGCCTTGGCGAAGGAGTTGGCGAGCCAATATCCCTTGTACTCGATGAAATTGCGCGTGTGTTTTGCGAAGCTCGCATGGAATGCGGTCTCGGCAGTCATGGTCGGTTCGGCGTCGGGAGTCATGCGTTTGGCCACGGCTCGAGAGAATTTTTCGGCGCCCGGATAGGTGCGAACATGGATGTCGGTAAGTTCCCAGCCATTGGCCGGCGTGGTGTCGTCGGGACAGGCTGACGAGACGCAGACGAGGTCGGTCAGCGCGCGCAGCAGCACATAGTCGCCCGGCCGCGACCACGGCTCGTCGGAGACGACCAGCCCCTGCGCGTCGATCGCGGTGTTGAAGAAGAAGTTGATCGCCATCCAGCCGGCGCGGGGCGTCACGCCCTTG
>JBGTLX010000099.1:0-7964 GCA_041743855.1 Rhizobiaceae bacterium
CCGAAGGCATGCCCGCAATCAACCGCCGCAGCGCTCTTGCCGTGACACGAGCGGGCTTGGCAGCTGCGCTCGCCGGCGTGGCCGCAAGCGTCCAGAAGGCTCCAGCGGCAGAAGCGCCCGACGCCGAACTCATCCGGCTAGGGGAGGAGTTCGATCGGCGTTACAAAGCGTGGGTTCCCATATGGCGGGAAATGAACCGCTGCCATCGACGCTCGCGGCCTCACATTCGGCAGCAACCTTGACGCCATCCGCGCACTCGAAAAGGCAATAGGCTCGGATACCGCCTGTGTTGTGAACAACGATTGCGTCGATGAACTGAATGCCCTTTCCAACCAAATCCGCGCTATCAGGCCGGCGACGTTGGCGGGGCTGGCGGCGCTGGCGAAAGTGGCCCGGTTCGACAGCCTTCCCGTGGTCGCTCACAACGAGGCCGAGGAAGAAATGGAATGGGATGAGTTGTGCCTGTTCCGCTTCCTGGCGGAAGTGGAGCGCCTCGCCTCTGAAGCCGGGGAGGCGTGACGATGGGCCAGGTTATTCGCCGTGTTCTAAAGCCTATGGGAATGCCGCAGGGCATGGACCCGAAGGAATGGCGTCAGGCCGTCGAGGCCCGCCTTAATGAGCTGCTCGATCGGTCCATGGCGTTGATTACCGCGCTCGACCTGATGGAGGTTGACCCCGATCTGGAAGAACCCGGCGACCTCGAACATTCGCGCGGACCGGGCGCGTCCGGGGGCGGGACCGATCTCGAGATGGACGATTGCGATGATGAAGCCGGCGGTGACGAGGAGCCGTATCTTGCCGGGGCAGCCAGCGACCTTGAGGACGATCAAATCTGGCAAGGCGAAACCGTCGCATGGTCGAACGACACGACCATTCCGCAGGAAGGCGAGCGCTGGCACGGCCATACTAATTGTTGAATCGGATGCTGGCATAAAAGTTGCTGCGGTTCCTGCGTAACAGGAGGAATTGCAGCAATGATGTTCCAAAATGGCGCAAGGACGATCCGCAAATCCGGTGGCATCTTGGGGATGCGAGCATGAAGTATGGGGCAGTTCGGGAGCAACTACGGGAGGCAGGCATCGTCATTAGCAAGCGGGGCGACACTCTCAGGATAAACTTCTTCGGCGGACTCGAAAAAACCGCTCGTTATACAGAAAGTCTCGAAGAAGCGTTGGAAATAGGCCTTGCCATGGCGGGGCCGCGAACGCGTGGTGCTTCGTAAATGGATAAGAGCGTTCATGAGGCTCGGTGGCTGCTAGGTCTAATCCTGGGGATTTGCGTCGTATTTCTTTCCGTTGGAATGATCCTCGGGTAGCTTGGCAATGGGCGCACCGGGCCGGCAGGGCAAGCCGCGTAGCATAGGCGAAGCCTAAGAAGCGACGAAGCCCCGCTGGCCTGCCCGCCCTTCACCGCTCCATGGTCACTCCTTGGCGCGAGCGGAACGATCTGCTTGCCCCGTTGTTATTGAATTGATCGCTATCTTCAATTGCCGATCATTGCCGTACCCTCGGCTCAATGCCCGCTGTCGCAACCCGGGGGCGGGCTTTTTGCGTTGGGCATAAACCTCTTGATCTAGCTTCTATTTGATGGATGTAAGCCCGCATAATCTCGGCGCATTATACATCATTCGGCTCCCGGGTCGGATGGGTCTGGCAGTTGTCTTAAACCCGCATACCGCCATGCCGAAGCTCCCCCGCTGCCTCGAAAGGAGTGGCGGGCTTTTTCGTTAGCTGCGATGTGGCCAAATGATCCCGAAACAGGCAGAGATTGACCTTCAGGCGGACGATTTGGTTGATGAGTTCTCCGATGCCGATCTTGCCTATCTCGCGGCCGGTCTGGAGAGCAAACAAGATGCATTCGACGACGGACAGGAGATGGCGCTTGCCCTCGCCGCCGAGCTGCGCCGCAGGGCGTTTGCCGGCGTCAGGAAGTGGCCTCCAGTCGCCTGACGTGGCGGAACGAATCACCACCCATCGCTGAATTGAGTCGCCGGTTCGAGTGAGTGCCGCGTCATGGAAGCTGATCAACATAAGTGGTTCGACCAGGAGGTCTTGATCCTCGCCGGCCCGCGCGGCCATTCGGTGCAGCATATCGCGAACACGAGGCAGGCCGCAGAATTCCTGCTCTACAAATGGCCGGAAAAGCGGGGCCGCAAGCACCTTGCCGCGCGCAAGGCCTGCATGGCGGTGCTGAAGGACTTAAGGACGTGCGGGCGGCCCGGATGGCGTTCACGGCCGCCGCAGCCGAGGCCGATATCCTCTGCGACGTGCAGCCAACGCCCTTCAGCCAAAAGTAGCTTTCCCTTGCGGCCGCACCAACCAGCCGGCAGACAGACATGAAAAGGCGGGCCAGAGGGGGGACAATGGCCCGCCTTGCTTACCGCATGGGCAGGTGACTTGCGGGATGTCGGTAAACGATCCGAGTTCTGCTTGCCTACTGGTTGCACAAAGGCTGGGCAGTCTCAGGCTGTTTCAATAGTGGGCGCGTTCCGCCTTTCACTCAAGTAGCTCAATAGGATTACCACGCAGGAGCGGGGGTCGCTGGCCGATGCTTCCCATGATCATGGACGCTTGGCTTAAGCGTCGCGAACGGGTCTGGTGCTAGGCTTTATGCCTCTTGAACACCGCGGCTCGATTCATGGCGCATCGCACCCCGCCACATGCAGTTGAAACCAAAGCAGGCGTGCTGCGTTTCAAATTTCTACGCCCAATGAAAGGACACCCGTCATGGATTGGAATCGCGTCGAAGGAAATTGGAAGCAGTTCAAGGGCAACATCAAAGAGCAATGGGGGAAACTCACGGACGACGATCTGGACGAGATTGCAGGCCGTCGAGACCAACTCGAAGGCAAGATTCAAGAGCGCTATGGCATCGAGAAGGACCGCGTTCGTACGGATGTGGACGACTGGTATAGTCGCCAGAAATGGTAATGTGACAGTCACCCGGCGGGCTTTTTATGTCCGGAACAAACTGCCGGTGCTCGAATTCTGGCCGGTTACAATGGGCTGGGAGGCGAAGCCCGCCGAGCATAACGGCGGGCTTCTACTTTTGGAACTTATCTCCCAGCCGCAACGACGCTTTCGTCATTCGTTAGCGCAGGGCACCATTAGTTTACGCGGCAACTTCAAATCTAACCCTTGAAAGAAACGCGCCTTTGCCGTTGCTCGGGGTCTTTGTAAAACATCGCATTCGACGAAAGACTGAACTGCCTGCCTGCCTTCGCTTCACATCGTTGTGAATATACCATTTACATTATATATTGATTTGGAACCTTTGCAGCCCTTATGCATTCAAATTGCCGTTGATTGATAGTGATGTGAGGGTCGCTATGAGCACAAGTGGATGTTTTAACCCCGAACAATTGGTTGAACTCACCAACATTTTAGACGAGTATTGTTTGCAGGCTAATATTGCGGGCGCTCACTCGGCACGTGAGCAATTGGCCCGCCGCCTGATTGTTCTGTTCCAAGGCGGTATCGTCAAACCAGATGACATTAAGAAAGTGTTGGACAGTCTGCCGCCTGATATGCACGTGTGATTGGACCTTGCCAGCGGCTCATTTGAGATGGCGAAGCGGATCGATCCGTACGGCCTGGCAGCGCTCGCCATGATCCGCGAAGCCGTGGAGGAGTTGTTCGGCCCTGTTGCTTCGCTCGAAAGCGAGGAGGCCACGATGCAGTTGCGCGGGCCGGAACTTCGTCATGAGGCCGAGGCCATCATAGCCGCCCTGCAGCGCGTAGCTGCCCGGCTTGCCTAAAGCGTATCGCGGTTTTTACGATTCAGGATTCCCAGATTAGCTGATTTTTGATTCTCTCTGATTGAAGGGAGAGTTTTGATGGGCAAATCACATCCGATTGAGCTGCGTAGTCGCGTTGTTGCGTTTGTCGAGGAAGGCAACAGCAACCGCGCTGCCGCGGCGCAATTTCCGGGTGTCGCCGCGCTTCGTTAACGACATGATGAAGCTGAAACGCGAGACCGGTTCGCTGTCGCCGAGGCGGCAGGGACATGTTGGCGGCGGCAAGCTGAACGCGCATGGTGGATGGGTGCGCCAGCGGCTTGAGGAGAATGGCGATCTGACGCTGGATGAGCTTTGCGTGGAGCTTGGCGATCGGGGCGTTCTGATCCATCGCTCGAATGTCGGCCGTCTGCTGCGCCGCCTGGGGCTCAGCCATAAAAAAAAGCCTTCAGGCAAGCGAACGGCATCGCCCCGACATCCGGCAGGAGCGTGAACTCTGGATCGAGCGGCGCAATGCCTTCTTCAACCGGGCCATGCCACGCCTGGTCTTCATCGACGAGACGTCGACCAACACCAAGCTGATCAAGCGCGCGGGCTGGGCCGCGAAGGGCAAGCGCTACCGGGCCCAAGCGCCCTTTGGCGGCTGGAAGACGCAGACCTTCATCGCCGGCCTGCGCTGCCATGGGATGATCGCGCCATGGATCGTCGACGCGCCGATGAACAAGCGCCGCTTCGAGCTCTATGTCGAGACGCAATTGGCCCCGGAACTGGCGCCCGGCGATGTCGTCATCCTTGACAATGTCGGCTTCCACAAAAGCCAGCGCGCCGCTGAATTGGTGCGCCAACGCGGAGCATGGCTCTTGTTCCTGCCGCCCTATTCGCCTGATCTCAATCCAATCGAGATGGCCTATTCAAAGCTCAAAACACTGCTGCGCAAACACGCCGCCCGATCCTTCGACGCCATCTGCGACGCGCTCGGCGAAATCTGTGCGCTCTTCAAGCCAACCGAATGCAGGAACTTTTTCAAAGCTGCCGGATACGAAACCGATTAACCGCGACACGCTTTAAGCGATATTGCTGGCTGGTTGGCTCAGGAAATTCGAGCTAAACATGGACCTCGCCGTATCCGAGTTCGCCCTTCTTGCTGCGCGTCAGGAATGCGGCACCCGTCAAACCAAGGTAGAAGAGCGCGAGGGAGGCCACAATCAACCATCCGGGCAAGGGGCCGAGCGACGCGTTCGCCACAGCTTCGCGCAAAGAATTATCGAAGTTACTTCCTGCACCCTCCGTTTGAAGGCTTGGCGTCGTTATTTTCAAGACCCAGGCCAGCAGCAGGATCATGAACATGTAGATGTAGTTTCTGCGAAGACGACGCGCGAAAGCTGCCCATTGCGACATCAGAAATTTTGGAGCCCGGAGGCTTTCGCCAAAGATCAACAACCAGTCGGACGCAAAATCCGGTTGCGGCGAGAAAATCTGAGCGAAGTAATATCTTTCGAACTGGCGGACCCGAGCGCGGTAAACATCGAAAAATCGATACCGCCTGGCTTCGATCCAGAGCAAAAGCAGGATCAATAGCATCGCAAATATTAGCACCCCGTGGTGCGACGTTGGGGTGGAAAGCGAGATCGAAAGCATCGCCGCTACGACGGTGATTGCCCAGTTGGTCGTCCGGTCCAGCCGATCCCGCCAGCCAGCCATTCGGCCGATCTCCGCACGGTGAAAATGCGACATCGTATTTACGAGTTCAGCCGAGGACAATTTGGTCATGTCGATCGTCCAGTTCCAGCTACAGCGGATTGATCGGCTGGATCATTTCGGACCTGTCGCTGCGGTCCTTGGTGGAGTTCACCGCCCTATCAACGCAGTGGAATTGCAGCTCGCCGTCGAGGTTTTTCCCGAGCAAGCCTTTTACGTCCCCGGCCGGCGTCGCTGGATCGAGCCAGGCATCGTAGATGGCAGGGTCGAGGATGACCGGCATGCGGTCGTGGATCAGGCGCACTGGCTCGACGGCTGCCGCCGTGATGATCGTGCAGCTGGTGATGCCGAGCGTCTTGTTGTGCGCCCAGAGGCCGGCAAAGGAGAAGGGCGCCGGGCCGGGCAGGAAGATATGCCACGGGTCTTTGCCGCCATCATCCGGGTTCTTGGTCCATTCGTAAAAACCATCGGCCGGGATCAGGCAGCGGGTCGATTTGAACGCATCCTTGAACGCTCCTGAGGTATCGACCGTTTCGGAGCGGGCGTTGAACGTCGCGGCCTTGGGCATCTCCTTCGCCCACCACGGGACCAGCCACCAGCGGCCCTCCCGAAGCCTGTGGCTGCCGTCGTCTCCAGCGGTGACGAACAGCACATCCTCGGTCGGCGCGATGTTGTAGCGGGCTTCGGTGTTGCGGCCTTCGTCGGTCACGGTGAGGCGGTAGAGCCGGTGGATTTCCGACCAGGACAGATATCGGGTGAAGCGACCGCACATGATCTAGATGAAGATCCAGCCGAGCCCGCCGACCAGGACTGCGGCGACAACAAAGGCGACGAATAAACCCGTGGTCAAAGCAAAATCGCTGGAACCTTCAGCGGGCCGCTTTCGGTCACCTTCGTCCATGCGTCGCTCCTGATCCAGGCGTCTCGCCTGCCTTTTACACGATCCTTGACCGGGTCGAAATGGACGCCGCCGAAATGGTCGATGAAGGCCTGCGCGTCGGCCCGCTCCTTGAAGCAGTGGAGGCGATGGGTCTCGCACTTGCCGTTCGGCCAGACGGCCGTCACCTGCCGGGTTTTTCGACAGACCGAGAGACGGGCGCAAAAGCTGGCGATGATCTCATAGTTCGTGTAGCAGCATAGATCGTCGAAGATGGCGACCTGATGCGGCCATTCCCGATCGATCTGAAAATTCGGAAGGAGTGGGTATCTAGCCATTCGCCCCACCTCGCTTGTGATGCCACTGCCGGGAGAAGCCAGACGACACGGCGACGCGGGTGAGGTCGAGTTCTCGTTCGAGGAAGTCGTTGGCGACGAGAAGCGCGATGACAGCGGCGCGCGCATCGCCGCCGCAAAGCGCAATCGCCTCGTCCGCCGCGACTTCCAGTCTGGACAAAGCTTCGCCATCCGGCGCTTTGGCTGCTTCGGGCATGGTCGTTTCCGTTTTTCTGATCGCGGAAAACTGGCACGAGTCCGTTGACCGCGCAAGGCATTTGTTCCTACTTCGTTCTATGCCCGAACCCTATTGGTCAAAGAGAAAAGATTACCCGCTGTCCAACCTGAACGACCGTGGCATGCGTTTGGTTCGGGCGACGTGTCGCTATTGCAAGAGGGCGCATTGGTCGATTCACCCTCATATCCCGTGCCCCATCGGCTTGAAAGCGAATGCTGAAAAGCGATGCGACAGTTCATCAAACGATGCGACAGGCTGATTGTGCCACGAGTTAAGAGCGTGTCGATCGCAGCCTTGGCCAAGCATCAATCCTATCGCCTTAAATAATCTCGAGACAGAGCCTTTCAATGCGCCATTGCGGCGCGCCGCTCCAGCGCCCGTGCGTAGCTGGTCAAGGGAAAGCACAGGGCGAAGTAGATCAGCGCGACCAGACCGTAGACTGCGAAAGGCTCGAAGGTCGCGTTCGAGATGGCGTTGGCAGTACGCATCAGTTCCTCGAAGCCGATGATGGAGGCTAGTGCGGTGCTCTTGATCAGCTGTACGAGGAAGCCCACGATCGGCGCCCGCGTGATGGCGAAGGCTTGCGGCAAGATGATCAGCCTGAGCTCCAGGACATAGTGGAGGCCGAGGCTGGCGCCGGCGTCCCACTGCCCACGGGGCAGCGCCTCGACGCCGCCGCGCCAGATTTCGCCGAGATAGGCGCTGGCGCAAAGAGTTAGTGCGAGCGCGGCCGCCGTCCATGGCTCGATGCGGAAGCCGAGCATGGGCAGGCCAAAGAACACCAAGAACAGCTGCATCAGCAGCGGCGTCCCCTGGAACAGTGAAATGTAGCCGATCGAAAAGCGCCGCGCCCATTTCCGCGTGGATATCCTGAGTAGCAGGATGGCGATACCGACGGCCCCGCCGCCGATAAAAGCGACCGCCGACAGCATGATCGTCCAGCGCGCGGCCAGAAGCAGATTGCGCACTATGTCCCAGAGCGTGAACTCGACCATTACGCAGCCACCTGGAAGAAGCGGCGGCCGCCCAGGAACAGGATTTTGCGCAGCGCCACCGACATGCCGAGATAGACGATCGTTA
>JBGTLX010000100.1:0-2262 GCA_041743855.1 Rhizobiaceae bacterium
GAGGGCAAACATCGCGACAATTTTCAACACAGCTTCCTACCTTCTGTTTCACTACCGCCAACCTCCGGACTTTCGGCCACATTCGCAACCGTCAGGAACCACCGCGCTCATTCATGACATGCAATCACTGCCCGCGCATAGGGATCGGCAGCATCAAGAAAATGCAATTGCAAGCTGTCCGAGGGCTTGTATCCCTCAGAGTATCGCATCCGGGCCGAAACTTTCCTGCAACCGAGCTTTGCGGGTCCGCCCACCAGAAAGTAGGAGGTCGTCCAGGTGTCCCAAGCCGGGATACTTCCGCCATAGCCGATCATCTTCAGGCGGCTGGCGCGCATTTGCGCATGCTCTCGAAAGGCCGGTCCGCCGATTGATCCCACAGTCCACGGCTCCAGCATTCGAACACCAATCCCCGTGCGATAGGTTACCAGCCACAATTTTTCAGGATGGTTCCTTAACAGATACGACAGCGCTGCCCTGTCCTCGGCGAGGTTCATGTCACGGAATGCAAAAGGAAATCGTTTTCCCGTTGAGAAGCGTTCGCCGGGCGATCTTCCGCCAATTCCAAGTATCTGAGCGACTCGGTTGGGCTCGACTATCTTGTGGATCAGGAGCAATGCCGAGACGGTAAACGGGCCGAGTTCTGCAATCACGACTTGCTCGTGCGCGCGGGCTACCGCCCCGATCGCTGCGAGCCGGTTTCGATCGCCATCGCTCAATCGCATTTCATCTGTGAAGGGCACTTTATTTTCAGGTCCCGGCAGCACGGTCCAGTCTGAGATGTCCAGTTGGCCAAGCCGTTCTGTGAGGTTTTCATGAACCTCATTCGTGCTTGCACCCTCATTGCCGAAGATGGAGACGACAGCGACGACCTTGATGCAACCGATCTGTTCGAGACGGCGATACATGTGGAGCGAAATCGTGTCGTCGATCTCGCCTTTCCGGCTGACGTCGGTAACCACTATCACCGGCACATTTTTCTTGGCGCAAAGAGGCCCTTTCCCGAAGAAATGGTCGTCCAGAGGATTACCCCAGGCCGCGTTGCACGTCGCGAGGGTGAATAACACAATACTCCATATTTTATCCACCGCGCCCCGCCATTGCGACAAGCGTATCTATACAATGAAATACTACTGACGGGCTTTAACGCACGTCTATGGACGTTGACACTCGATTGGTCTTTTCACCGCTTCCGTGGCAGACGAAGCCGGAAAGCTGATATTTATTTGGATTGTTAGTCTTGGCTTTCGTCCGAATGAGCTTTGCTTTCTTGTCCACTTTGAAGTCCGTCCAGCAGTACGGACCTTCTCCCGACCACAAAGCACACTTCGCTCACGGCATTGGCATCGCCCTCATAGCGAAGCGCCACGTCGTACAGCTTACCAGCCGTCACCTTTTCCTTGACGATCATCTCAGTAAGGCTGAGTTCCGCTGCGGCGGCCGGAAACGTCGCCCCAAGCAGCACAGTTCCAATCGCAAGCAAACGATTGATGGACATAAAATCCCCCCGGATAAATTTACGGATTGATTCCTAGATGTGATCCGAGCCGGCGGCAATGGGACATGCTTCGCGGTGTCACCAATCCTGCGACACGCATTTGCCGAGCAAGTGCGCGACAATTCACATTAAGATGCGCGTCAGGAGGGACTTTGGAGCTCCCTGCGGTTGCAGTGACTCTCGCCGCATTGTTTATGAGAATTTGCTGACGTTGCGGCATTTGTGGTGCCCGATTTAAAAAAGAATTGAGCTGAGCCGGGGGCGATCGAAAAGCGATTCGAGGAGCCGCCGTCACCGCAAGCGCGGGTGCGCGTCCCCGAGGGCTCAGCCGATCTTCTGGCCGGTCTTGGCCCAATCGGCGAGAAATTGCTCCAGCCCCTTGTCCGTCAGCGGGTGCTTGACCAGCGCCTTCAGCGTCGCCGGCGGCGCGGTGATCACATCCGCGCCGATCAGCGCCGCCTGCTTGACGTGGTTTACGGTGCGGATCGAGGCGGCCAGGATCTCGGTGTCGAATTCGTAATTGTCGTAGATGGTGCGAATTTCCGAGATCAGCTCCATGCCGTCGATGCCGATATCGTCGATGCGGCCGATGAAGGGCGAGATGAAGCTGGCGCCGGCCTTGGCCGCAAGCAGCGCCTGGTTGGCCGAAAAGCACAGCGTGACGTTGACCAGGCGGCCGTCGGACCGGATCGCCTTGCAGGCTTTCAGGCCGTCGAGCGTCAACGGCACCTTGATGCAGATGTTGTCGGCGATCTTGGCGAGCACGC
>JBGTLX010000101.1:0-1759 GCA_041743855.1 Rhizobiaceae bacterium
CATCGGCGCCGAGCCCGCGCAGATGCTCGACTTCCGCATCCGAGTGCGCCCGCGCGATGATCGCGATCGACGGGTTGGCGGCCCGCGCCCGCAGGATGATCTGGCCCGCCTCGAAGGCGTTCGGAATGGCAAGGATCAGCCGCTTCGCGTTCGCCGCGTTCGCGGACTCGAAGACATCGCCCTTCGCCGCATTGCCGGAAACCGTCTCGATGCCGTCCGACTTGAGCTTCGTGATGGTCTTGTCTGAATCCTCGATGACAAGAAAGGGCAGGCCGTTCTGCGCCAGCGCCTGGCCGACCAGACTGCCGACCCGGCCATAGCCGATCAAGATCGTGTGTCCGGTCAATCCTGTCATCGGCTGTGCGCCGTCTTCCGCCATCTCGGGAATCGGCGTCGCCGGCGCGCCGGCCTCTGCCGCCCCGTCCGCGGTTCGACGGCTGCCGGATCGCTTTTCCAGCCACGGCGTCAGCCGATCCACGCCGGCGAACACCAGCGGGTTGAGAACGATCGACAGGATCGCGCCGGCCAGGATGAGATCACGTCCATGCTCGGGCAGAAGCTCGAGCCCGACGCCCAGTTCGGCCAGGATGAAGGAGAATTCGCCGATCTGCGCGAGGCTCGCCGAGACGATCAGCGCGGTCGCGATCGGATAGCCGAAGGCGATGACGATGGCGAATGCCGCGACCGACTTGCCGACCACGATGATGAACACCGTCGCAAGGATGGGCCAGGTGTTCTCGAACAGGCTGCCCGGATCGAACAGCATGCCGACCGAGACGAAGAACAGCACCGAAAACGCGTCGCGCAGCGGCAGCGATTCCTCGGCGGCCCGATGGCTGAGTTCGGACTCGCTCATGATCATGCCGGCGAAGAACGCGCCCAGCGCCAGCGACACGTGCGGCATCGTGGAAAACGTCCTAGCAAGACTATCGCGGCGGCCGGAAAAGCTAAAATCTCAACATTTGCAATATGATCGATGGAGCCGCGCCGGCGCAACACGCAAAGGCGACCTGCCTCGGCCTCACTTGCGCCTGCCGCAGCCTCGCGGAATAGATTTCTCACGTCGATGCGAAGCGGGGAAAACCGATTGCTTCCGCGCCAGCCATGAAGTGATTACTGCCTTAATAATCAGTGAGTTGATTTCTAAACTCCAGTGACACTGCGAGAAATTTGTCCCTATGAATCCAACCCACGCCAAACTCAACGCTTTTCCTGTCTTCATGCGGGTCGAAGGCGAAGTCGTGGTCATCGTCGGCGGCGGAGAGGAGGCGCTGGCCAAAGCCAGGCTGCTCGGCCAGTCGAGCGCTGCCTTGCGCATCGTCTCTGACGCGCTCACTCCTGAACTGCGCGCGTGGGTTGCGGAACATGGCGCGGAGCACGTAGCAGCGGAATACGGGCCCATTCATCTTCAAAATGCCGTTCTGGTTTTTGCGGCGACCGGCGATGAAACGATCGACCGCCAGATTTCGACCGATGCGCGCGCGCTGAAGATTCCGGTCAACGCGGTCGACCGGCCCGAGCTGTGCGATTTCTTCACGCCGGCTCTGGTCAACCGCGCGCCGCTCGCCATCGCCATCGGCACGGAGGGCACCGGGCCCGTGCTCGCCCAGATCGTGCGCGAAAAAATCGCCGTTGGCTGCATTGCCGGAAACCGTCTCGATGCCGTCCGACTTGAGCTTCGCGATGGTCTTGTCTGAATCCTCGATGACAAGAAAGGGCAGGCCGTTCTGCGCCAGCGCCTGGCCGACCAGACTGCCGA
>JBGTLX010000102.1:0-2995 GCA_041743855.1 Rhizobiaceae bacterium
GCCTCCGTGAATGGAAAGAGTCGGCCACGAAAGCGGTGCAGCCATTCGTCGAGACCGAGCGACAAGCGTCTGGCCCGCTGCTCGGGCCTTATCTTGGCGATACCAAAGGCGATTTCGGCGATGACCACCGTCGAAAGCGCCAGTTCGATCGGCCCCGCCCCGTCCGGCCAGTCATAGGTCCGGTAGATGTTGCCGAGCGCCAGCGCCACGGGGATGAGCAAGCCAGCGCCGACCCAGAAAAGATCGGCCGGCTGCCCCGCCTCGCCGCGCGTCAGGGCCACGATGACGGCGCCGGCGAAGCCCACGGCGATGCCGGCCATTCCGAGCGCGTTAGGGCGGCGCACGCCGAGCAGGATCGACAGCATCAGCGTGATCACCGGCGACAGCGTAAACATGATGCCGGTGTAGCCCGCGCCGAGATGCGGCATGGCCGAAAACATCAAAAGGTTCGGGATGGCGTAGGAGATCGCCGCGGTGATCGCAAAATAGCGTAGCTTCTGGCGATCGAGCCGCGGCCGTTCGCCGCGAAGCAGAAGCGCTGCGAGAAGCACGCCGCCCGCGCCGAGCGAGATCAGGAACGCCCACACGGCAGGCGCGATGCCCGCCTCTCCGGCCATTTTTCCCAACGGCAGCGTCAGGCCGAGCAGCCCGCCGGTCACGACAAGCAGGCCGATGGCGGAATTCCAGAGTAGTTTCATTGGGCCCCGAGGATCGCAGGTGGGATCAGGCGCGAGGCACAGTTCGGCAGCCTCAGTTTCTATCCTCGGGAAACACCGGAATCGGCATAAACCCCACGCCATCCTCGGTCAGGCCCCTCGCCTCTTCCTGCGTCGCCTCGCCATAGATACCGCGCGCTTCAGTTTCGCCGAAATGGATTTTTCGCGCTTCCTCGGCGAATTTCGGGCCGACATTCTCGGCGTTTTCGCGGATTTTTTCCGACAGCGCCTTCATCTGCGCCATCGCCTGGCGATGTTCCGTGCTCATGGCAAGCGCGAGTCGGTCCTGTTTGCGTCCGGTTGAGACAGCGGGCGCCATCAGCGCCTTGTCGACTGTGCGCGAGCCGCAGGCGGGGCATTCGACGAAGTCGCGCTTTTTCTGGCGGTCGAAATCGTCGTTGTTGCGGAACCAGGCTTCGAATTCGTGACCTTGGTCGCAGGACAGCGTGAAGCGGATCAAGAGGCGGCTCCCCTGAGCGGCGTGCGTTTCGCTCCTGTCGTCGCAACCCTGAACTCGCGAGAATTCTTCAGATTGGGGATTTTTTGCCGCGCCCGCGCGACCAGGCCCGTGTCGATTTCGGCCACGATCACGCCGGGCTCGTCATGGTCGGCCTCGGCGAGAATTTTTCCCCACGGATCGACGATCAGCGAATGGCCATAAGTTTCGCGGCCATCCTCATGCAGCCCGCCTTGCGCGGCGGCGATCACGAACGCGCCGTTTTCGATCGCGCGCGCCCGGATCAGCACATGCCAGTGCGCCTCGCCCGTCTGCCGGGTAAAGGCGGCGGGAACGGTCAGAACATCCGCCCCGGCCTGAGCCTCGGCGCGAAACAGCTGCGGAAAGCGTAGATCGTAGCAGACCGCAAGGCCGAGCCGAGCCGCGCCGATATCGGCCACGACCGCTTCCAGCCCCGCCTCGTAGGTTGCCGATTCGCGCCAGCTTTCGCCATTGTCGAGATCGACGTCGAACATGTGGATCTTGTCGTAGGTGGCGAGGAGCGCGCCGCTCGGCCCAAACAGGAAGGCCCGGTTGGCGATCTTGCCGTCGGCAAGCGCGATGGCCGTCGATCCGATGTGAAGATGGATGCCGAGTTCGGCGGCGAGCCGCCGCCCCGCGGCGGCCACCGGATCGCTGTCCTGTGGCCTGAGCATGTCGCGCAGCGCCTGCTTGTCGCGCACCAGCGCGCCGGTCATTTCTGGCGTCTGCACATAGGCGGCGCCCTGCGCCGCCGCCTGGCGCACCAGCGCTTCCATTTCGGCGATATTGCGCCCGGGCTCGGTCCCGGAGCGCATCTGGACGGCCGCTGCCGTAAAAATTCCCATGACCCTCAGCCTGTCTGTTCGCTGGCCAGAAGCGTGTCGAGCCCGCCCTGCCGTTCGAGTTCGTGAAGCTCGTCGAAGCCGCCGACATGGCGGTCGCCGATAAAAATCTGCGGAAAGGTCGAGCGGCCTTTGGCGCGCCCGATCATCTCCTGCCGCAGTTCCGGCGAAAAGCTCGCATCATGTTCGGTGTAGGCAACGCCCTTGCCGTCGAGCAGGCGCTTGGCCGCCGCGCAATAGCCGCACATCATGCGCGTGTAGATGGTGACTTCGGCCATGCTCCGGTCCTAGAGCGAGATGAGGTTAGGTATGGTCAGTTCTGTTTCCCGGCCGGCGAGGCGATCCACGCGGAGGGTCGCGAAGGCCGTAGCGGGACTACGGTCGAGCGGCCCGACAAAGTGGGCGCCCGCCAGCCGGAAACCCTGCCCGTCGGTTTTGCTTTCCGCAAACCGACAAACAGGTAACCCTGCCGGGCGAACTGATCCCGTTTCGAAGAAACGGGGTTCGACCGGTGGGCCGGGTGCATTCGCGTCAAATCCTTCGGGCTTCGCCTCGTCCGTACCACCGGTACGACCTTCGCCGAACCCCTCGACCTTGCCGCGAATGTCCTCCGGCAGAACGACCATACCTAATCTCATCTCGCTCTCAGCTCCGCTGTTCGCCGTTTATATAGGGTCTTGTCCGTCGGCCCGGAAGTCCCCGGGGAGCACGCGGGCAAATGTCAGCACGTCGACATGGGCAGCGCCCGCCTTGCGCAGAGCCCGGGCCACGGCGCGCACGGTCGCGCCGGTCGTATAGACGTCGTCGTCCACCAGCACCCGCCTGCCGCGCACAATAATGTCCTGTTCGGGCGGCACGGCGAAGGCCGCGCGCACATTGTCCTCCCGCTCCGCCTGCGACAGCCCGACCTGCTGGCGCGTCGGTTTTGTGCGCCGCACCGCCATCGGCGCGAATTCCAG
>JBGTLX010000103.1:0-2584 GCA_041743855.1 Rhizobiaceae bacterium
GCGATCGCGGAAATCTCGATGAAGCCGATTCCGAGCAACCAGAAATCGGCATTGTCTCCAGGCGAAAACTCCTTGAGCGTCAGCGGTGTGTACATGAACCAGCCGCCATCTGGGGCGAGGTCGTAGAAGATCGTCGTGAAGAAGACCAGGCCGCCGACCACATAGGCCCATATGGCGAAAGCGCTGAGCCTCGGAAACGGCAGGTCGCGGGCCGCCAGCAACTGCGGCAGCAACATGACGCCGAGCGCCACCATCGCCGGCACCGCGAACAAGAACATCATCGCGGTGCCGTGCATGGTGAAGAGTTGGTTGTAGAAGCCCTGGCTGACTAGATCGTTGTCCGGGAAAGCGAGCTGTGTGCGCATGATAAGCGCCAGCACGCCGGCCATCAGAAAGAAGAGGAAGGCGACACCGAGATAGAAGACGCCTATGACCGTATTGTTGACGGCCGTGAGGATGCGGAAACCGCCGGGCGTCGCCCAGATCTTCTTGAGTTCCGCGAGTTCGCCTTCCGGCCGGGGAACGGGATTAGGAAATTCTCCGATCTTATCGGTCATTGGCCCGGCCTCAGGGTGTAGAGCAGGGCTATTCCCCCCACGTAGATAAGGAGCACGAAGATCGAGTCATAGCCCATGCGCGCAACCGCCCTGTCGCGCCGCTCGGCCAAGCCGGCCAGGAAGACACTGGTCAGAATGACTGAGAGCAGCGCGCCGACTGCCGCGAAGTTGCCAAGGCGATTGAAAACCGGCTCTCCGGTGTCGATGACGTCGACCAGAAATACCAACGCAACGTTGATGAGGTTGGTGCCGAGTATGTTGGAAATCGCCATTGTGTACAGTTTGCGCCGCGCCGCTGCGAGTGCGGCGCTCAGTTCCGGCAGCGATGTGGCGAAAGCCACGAGGACGAAACCGACAAAGCTCTGGCCAAGCCCACTTTGCTGGGCAATCGCGTCCCCGGAACGTGCGAGCACGAAGCCGGCAATGAGAATGAGGACCGCGACGCCTGCGGTCTTGAGGGTGAGCGCTAAGTTGCTGTCGGGATCCCCGACGACGTCGTGGCGCTCCATCTGCTGCTCGATGAGACCGCGGTCGACCTTGTCGCCAGCGCGGGAGGCGAGCCAGGGACGACGGCCACCCGAGCGCGAAAGAAGCCAGACGCATCCGACATACCCGGCGAGGCAGCCCCAGGACCAAAGCCCTACGCCAAAGACGGAGACGTCCCCCACCATCATGGCAACCGCCGCAAACGAGATCAGGATCACGTTGAGGTTGCCTTCCAGCATGACGACGGGATCCGGGACGACGGATGTGAGGGCTTCGCGGCCGACCGCCACATCGACGATCGCCAGGAGCGCAACCTGCAGCGCGATGGAGCCGAATACGCTGTTGATAGCCAGGACGGCGTCCCCAGAAATCGAAGCGGTCACGGACACGGCGATCTCCGGCAATGATGTGACGCCCGCCAGCAGGACGATGCCGACCACCGCCTGTCCGAGACCCGTGACCTTGCTGATCTGTTGCGCGAGGTCTGCCAGCCTCGCACCGGCAAACCAGATCGCAACGGCCGCGACGGCAAACAGTCCGACATTGGCGGGGAGACCGAAGCTATCCAGATTGGGCATGAACTACTCCAGCCCGGCCAGATAGATGGAGATCGCCCGGACCTCGTCGGTGTGTAGGAAATCATACTCCGGCATCAGATTGTCAGGCTTGATGTGCTGGTTCTCGACGATCCAGGCGGAGATCGCCTCGGCTGTGTTGGGCAGCGTCGCGGCCGCGAGCGAGTGCCGCGCGCCCACATGAGTAAGGTCAGGGCCAATTTCCCCCTCGGCTGACGTTCCGCGGATTGCGTGGCACGCGCCGCAGCCATTGGCGAGGAAGAGGTCGCGACCGCGCCGTGCCTGCTCTTCGACAGGTTCGCGCGCGGCCTCGGCTTCCGTTTCCAGCCAAACGTCGAAATCTGCAGCCGGCATGGCCATAACGTAGAAGGACATCAACGCATGTGCGCCGCCGCAATATTCGGCGCACTGGCCACGGCTGATACCGGGCTCAGTCGGCTCGACGGTAAGCACATTCGTGCGGCCGGGGATCATGTCGAGCTTGCCGGCGATACGCGGCGCCCAGAAGCTGTGGATCACGTCAGTCGTCTCGAGCCTCAGCGCGGTGGCACGATCTACGGGCAGTCGCAATTCATTGGCGCTGACGACGCGACGACCGTCCGGTGTCACGTAGACGACTTCCCACCACCAGCGCTTGCCAACGATGGTGATGCCTGGACCTTCGGCCTCGGCGGCACGGGTAACCCCGGCCTGCATCACTATGAAGCCGTAGACCAGCAGAAACGTCAGCACTGCGACAGGGAACACGACGCCGCCGCCGATGACGACCCATTCCTGGCTCAGACGCTTGCGCCAGGACGCAGGTCCGAAGATGGCAAGCGCGACCAGGACGGTCACCAGACCCGTCACGACGGTCGCGATAGCCGTGACTGTCCAGAAGAGCGGATTGATCTCCAGTGCTTCCCTGCCCACCGGCGCAAGCGCCGATTGAACGCCGCCGCAGCCGGCCAGCGTGGCGGGAGCGAG
>JBGTLX010000104.1:0-2202 GCA_041743855.1 Rhizobiaceae bacterium
CGCTGATCCAGCCCGCGACCTCCTTCGGCGGCGTTCACACATCTGCCGAGCGCCGCGCCCGCTGGGGCGACGCCGTCGCGCCGGGCTTCGTGCGGCTGTCCGTCGGCTGCGAACCGGTGGAAGAGCTTTGGGCGGCAATGGACGCGGCGATCGTCGATACCATCTAACAAGGTCAGATTCAAACTTCGAAATCGTCAGCCGTGATATTCCGGCGGCCGTCGAGAACGCGAAGGACCAATACTTCCTCTTGGTTCACTCGATGGAACACAAGAAAGTTTCCCACAACGAGGTGCCTCAAATCGTGCAGAAGATCGTTTCGAGGCATGCCTGAATATGGCTGCAAAGAAAGTTGCTTGCATCTGGATTCAATGCGGTCCAACAACCGGTCGGCAACGGACGCGCTGCGTTGTGCAACGTGAAGCCAGATATCGATCAGATCGTCTTCCGCTTGCCGAGTCGCGCGATCGGCAAACGATTCATGCGGCGTTGTTTCGCGCCTTGAAGCGGCTTCGCGCCTCAGCCTTGATTTCATCCATCGACGTAAAACGTCCTGGCCCGCTGTCAACCCCTTCCTGGACCAGAGCACGCAGTTCCTCGATCGTATAGCCGAAATTGTCTCGCCGTTCTTTCCACTGTGTCAGCGCGTCGCCGATCACCTCGCTTGCGGAGGCGTATTCTCCCGCGGCGACAACATCATCGACGACCGTGGCGAGTTCCGATGAAAGCGTGATGCTGCGTTTGTCGACCTGAGCCATGGCTCGCCTCCTACTTGGCTAGAAATTACGACCGAATTGCCCCGCCCGCAAGGCGATCAAAATCCTGCCTCCCTGCCACTGGCGCTCTAACTCATTGCTCGAACCGCCCGCAACGCGCTTCAACGCGTTGTAAACGCTCCGATTTTCCAGAGACCTCGCCTGCGGCCAAAGGTGCCAGCCGGCCTGTAAGCCGGGTTCTGTATGGCCCTTGCGCCTTGCGGCGCAAAAACGTGGCGGCCATTCCTCTTGGGCCGATGTCGCCATCGGCCTCACGCAACCTACCCGGACGGCGAGCCGGAAACTGCCCTGAGGGTTGCCCCTCAACCGCCCCTATTCGGTCTTGCTCCCGGTGGGGTTTACCGTGCCGCTCCTGTCGCCAGTCGCGCGGTGGGCTCTTACCCCACCCTTTCACCCTTGCCGCGCTTTAAAACCCTTTCGGGCGAAATGCGCGGCGGTTTGCTTTCTGTGGCACTTTCCCTGGGGTCGCCCCCGCCGGCCATTAACCGGCACCGTGTTCCCATGGAGCCCGGACTTTCCTCACCCGCAGCCTTTCGGCTCTTGCTGGTGCGGCCGCCCGGCCAGCTGGCGGTTCGTATAAAGAGGTTCGCGTCCTAAAACGCAAACGAAAAAGCCCGCGCCTGAAAGCGCGGGCTTTTCAAAAAAATAGGCCTGCCACGCGTCAGGCGCCGGCCAGGTGAACCTTGACCTTCTTGCAATAGGCAGCCGAGATCTTGTTCATGCGCTTGGCGCCGTGACCGGCATTGTATTTCAGAATGGTGCCGCACGTCGTGCCGCCGCCGAGCTCATGCGCTTTCGCCAGATACTTCATGCCGTATTTGATGTTCGTTTCGGGATTGAACAGCGCTTTGGTCGAGCCGCTGTAGCCCATCATGCGGGCCGTCGCGGGCTTGATCTGCATCAGGCCGACTTCGCCGGCCCGACCCCGCGCATCGGGGCGGTAGTTGCTTTCGACGCGAATGACGGCGTGGGCAAGCGACGCCGGAACGCCGTAGGACGAAGCATAGCGCGCGACGATCGAGCCATATTTGGCGTTGGATTTCGCCGCCTCGATCTTTCCAACCTTCTGGGACTTCCCGGCTGTATCGATCGAAGCTGTTTTGGTGGCGTCGATTTGCTCTGAAGAAACCCCCTTGGTGGCGCCTGTAGCTTTCCCGACTGCCCCCTCTACGGAAGTCTTGGCGGAATCACCTAAAGTATCTTTCGCATGTGCCGAAAAACTTGTCAGGCCGGCAGCAAATGCCGCCGCAAAAATAGCCAGATTTTTCATGATTTCCTATGTGTTGTGATGCCAGTGGAACGAAAGTCCCACAGCTACGTTTCGTTGAAACCGGGACTAAGCTTTGCGTTAGCCCGGCGTCTGCGAGAAACGCTCTTTGACAACCAAGGGTGGAGCAAAAAAGGCGGGGAAGTCACATTGGGTTACAAG
>JBGTLX010000105.1:0-1960 GCA_041743855.1 Rhizobiaceae bacterium
GCCCGCCGAACCCGCTCCTGCGCCAGCCGAAGCTCCGCCTGCTCCAGCAGCCGAACCCGCGCCGGCGGCGCCAGCCGAACCGGCGCCCGAGATCGAGCCGGCGCCTGCTCAATAACGCAATTGTAATCCTGAAATCTTGAAAAAGCCGGGTTCAGCCCGGCTTTTCTTGTTAGAAAGGTCTTTCGACCGGATTTGCGGGCTTTCCTGGCCAAAAAATGCGCCAGTTCTGTTCGAAAGGCCGGTAGTTGACGAGGAAAACTATGACAGCGATCGCACTCAAGACCCGCGCGACACTCTGCCTGGCGGCGGCGGTTCTGGCCGGCGGGTTGCTTTCCGCGCAGGCGCAGGAGTGGCTGACGACCTCCTCGCTGATCGGCCAATCCAAATACGGTTCCGACTTCCAGCATTATGATTACGTCAATCCGCAAGCGCCCAAGGGCGGCGCCCTGAACGCGGTCGCCACCGGCACCTTCGACAGCTTCAATCCCTACATCGTGCGCGGAACAGCGGCCGCCGGCTTCGCATCGTTCGGCGGGGGTCTGATCTACGACACCCTGATGGAGCAGTCGACCGACGAGCCGAGCACCAGTCATCCGCTGGTCGCCGACGCTTACAAGCACCCGGCCGACTACTCGTCCGCCACTTACCGCATCGACCCGCGCGCCAAATTCCACGACGGCAAGCCTATCACCGCCGACGACGTCATCTGGTCTTTCAACGCGCTGAAGGCCAACAGCCAGCTCTACAATGCCTATTACAAGAACGTGACCGAGGCGGTCGCACTCTCCGAGCGCGAGGTCGAGTTCCGCTTCGACCAGAAGGGCAACCGCGAATTGCCGCACATCATGGGCGACCTCGCCATCCTGCCAAAACACTGGTGGGAAGGCGTGGACCCCTCGGGCAAGAAGCGCGACATCGCCCAACCGACGCTGGAGCCGC
The DNA here is from genome assembly GCA_041743855.1 of Rhizobiaceae bacterium. Taxonomy (GTDB): domain Bacteria; phylum Pseudomonadota; class Alphaproteobacteria; order Rhizobiales; family Rhizobiaceae; genus JBGTLX01. Next base: position 940 of record JBGTLX010000105.1, read on the forward strand.
CGCTCGGCTCGGGCGCCTACAAGGTCGAGAGCTTCCGGCCGGGATCGGAAATCGTCTGGTCGCGCATCCCCGACTACTGGGCGGCGACCGTCCCGGTGAAAGTCGGCCGGGAGAATTTCGACCAGCGCCGGTATGTCTATTTTCAAGACGACAACGCCGAGTGGCAGGCTTTCACCAAAGGCGGGTTCGAGGACATCAGGCCGGAAAACCGGTCGCAACGCTGGGCCATCGGCTATGATTTCCCCGCTTTCAAAGCCGGTGACGTCATCAAATCGGAATTCCCGACAATGTCGGGCGAGCCGATGCAGGGTTTTGTCCTCAATCTGCGCCGTCCGCAGTTTCAGGACCGCCGCGTGCGGCAGGCTTTGACCTTTGCCTTCGACTTCGAGAGCATGAACCGCACTCTGTTCTACGATTCCTACACCCGCACCGACAGCTATTTCGAGGGCGGCGAACTGGCCTCCAGCGGTCTGCCCCAGGGCAAGGAGCTGGAATTTTTGGAGCCATTCCGCGACAGGCTGCCCCCCGAACTGTTCACCGAGGAGTTCAAGCTGCCGGTCTTCGACACGCCGCAGGCGCTGCGCGACAACCTGCGCCGCGCCTCGCAATTGTTTGCCGAGGCTGGCTGGGTCAGCCGCGACGGCAGGCTGGTCAACGAAGAGACCGGCGAACAGTTCGCCATCGAGTTCCTGGGCGACGATCCGACCGACGAGCGGGTCACCGCGCCGTTCATGGACAATCTGCGGCGGCGCGGCATCGAGGCGCGGCTGCGCATCGTCGACACCAGCCAGTATGTGAACCGGACCCGGAGCTTCGACTATGATTCGATAACCGCCGTCCTTTCGCAATCGCTTTCGCCAGGCAATGAGCAACGCGATTTCTTCTCGTCGGACGCAGCCGATGCGCCGGGATCGCGCAATCTCTCGGGCATCAAGGATCCGGTCGTCGACGCGCTGGTCGACAAGGTGATTTTCGCCACCGACCGCGAGCAACTGGTCGCCGCCACCCATGCGCTGGACCG
>JBGTLX010000106.1:0-1992 GCA_041743855.1 Rhizobiaceae bacterium
GATCGCCTGCCGCGACAGGAACCGCATCGCCATCCAGGGCGACGTGCTGGGCGGGGCCGCGATGGGCGTGGCCAACATGCTGTGCCTGACGGGCGACGGCGTGCAGGCCGGCGACCAGCCCGGCGCGAAACCCGTTTTCGACCTCGACTGCATGTCGCTGCTCGAAACCTGCCGCATCATGCGCGACAACGGAAAGTTCCTGTCGGGCCGCAAGCTGACGACGCCGCCGCAGATTTTTCTGGGCGCGGCGATCAATCCCTTTGCCCCGCCACTTGATTTTCGGCCCTATCGGCTGGGCAAGAAGATCGCGGCCGGCGCGCAGTTCGTGCAAAGCCAGTACTGCTTCGACGTGCCGATGTTTCGCACCTACATGCAAAAGGTCCATGATCTCGGCTATACGGAACAGTGCTTCATCCTGTGCGGGGTCGGGCCGCTGGCCTCGGCCAAGACAGCCAAATGGATCCGCTCCAACGTGCCGGGCATCCACATTCCCGACGCCATCATCAAGCGTCTTGAAGGCGCTGCCGACCAGAAGAAAGAAGGCAAGCAGCTCTGCATCGACATCATTAACGAGGTGAAGGAAATCCCCGGCGTTTCCGGCGTCCATGTGATGGCCTACCGGCAGGAGGAATATGTCGCCGAGATCGTGCACGAGTCCGGCGTGCTGAAAGGCCGCCAGCCCTGGAAGCGCGAGGCGCGGCGCGACGATCAACTCGTCGCCGACCGGCTCGGCCACATCCTGCACGACGACGACCAGAACCAGCAGCCGCAGCGCATGGTCGAGGAAGCTACGCACTAACCCGCAGCGCGGCGGCAGGCTCGCCGCCGCTTGAACGATTTCAGATAACGATATAAAGAAGTCTTTATATCTTCACGGAGAACTTCATGACCCGCACCATCGTCGCTTCGGCGACCCGCGAAATCATCATCGGCTTCGACCAGCCCTTCTGCGTCATTGGCGAGCGCATCAACCCGACCGGCCGCAAGAAGCTGGCCGCCGAAATGATTGCGGGCAATTTCGACACGGTCATTCGAGATGCGCTGGAACAGGCGGCGTGCGGAGCGACCATGCTCGACGTCAACGCCGGCGTCACCTCGGTCAATCCGAACGAGACTGAGCCCGGTCTGCTGGTGCAGACGCTCGAGATTGTCCAGAACCTTGTCGACCTGCCGCTGTCGATCGACAGTTCGGTGTCGGCGGCAATCGAGGCGGCGCTGAAAGTGGCCAAGGGCCGCCCGTTGGTGAATTCCGTCACCGGCGAGGAGGAGAAGCTCGAGGCGATCCTGCCGCTGATCAAGAAATACAACGTCCCTGTGGTGGCCATATCCAACGACGAGACCGGCATCTCGATGGACCCGGACGTGCGCTTCGCCGTGGCGAAAAAGATCGTCGAGCGCTGCGCCGATTTCGGCATTCCCGCGCACGATGTCGTCGTCGACCCTCTGGTCATGCCGATCGGCGCGCTGGGCGACGCCGGTCGTCAGGTGTTCGCGCTGCTCAGGCGTCTGCGCGAGGAGTTGAAGGTCAACACGACCTGCGGCCTTTCCAACATCTCGTTCGGCCTGCCGCACCGCCACGGCATCAATGCCGGCTTCATCCCGATGGTCATCGGCGCGGGCATGACGTCCGCGATCATGAACCCGGTTCGCCCGCAGGAGATGGAGGCGGTTCGCGCCGCCAATGTGCTCAACGGCACCGACCGCGACTGCACCAACTGGATCAGGACCTACAAGGACTACAAGGCAGCCGAAGGCGGCCAGGCGGTGGCGGCGCCAACGCAGGTCAACGCGCCGGGCGAAGGCGGAGCCAATAATGGCCGGCGGCGCGGTGGACGCGAAGCGCGGATGGGGAGAGGGTGATCGGGTAGCGATATGCCCAACGGCGCGCCCCTCTGTCCTGCCGGACATCTCCCCCGCAAGGGGGGAGATCAGCTTGCATTTGCCTCTCTGCATCTCCTTCAATGTTGGAGACCTAAGCAAAGTGTTGATGAT
>JBGTLX010000107.1:0-3974 GCA_041743855.1 Rhizobiaceae bacterium
GGCCGGTTGGCGCTTGGCCGCGCGGAGGGCCTTTCCTTCACCGCGCAGCGCGACGCCGGCGGCGATCCGTTGCTGCGGGAATGCGCCTACAGGATCGAGGGCTCGGTGCCGTCGGCCCGGTTCTGGACCCTGCACGCCGCCGACGCCGATGGCAATCCGATCGCCACCGATGGGCTTCGCGCCGTAGCGCTCGATTCCTACGAAGCCGTCCGCAACGCGGACAGCTCCATCTCCGTCACCATCGGCCCGCGCCCCGCTCCCGGCAACTGGCTCGCTCTGTCGGGATCGGGTTCCATGTTCTTTGTACTGACCCTCTACGACACCACGATCGCCACCAGCACCGAGGTCGCCGGGGTCGGGCTGCCGCAGATTCTGAAGGCCGGCTGCGATGTTTAAGATGATTTACGCCATCGCGGCCGGACTTGTGGGCGCCGGCATCGTCCACATCGCGATTATCTTGCTGCTGCCGCAGTTTTCGGAGCGCGACGCCTGGTCGCGGCTCGCCATGGTGGCCGATCTTTACCGTGTGGTTCGCATCGACGCCCAGGCCGGCCAGACGTCGGTGGTCAGATCCGTCGACCCGCTCTTCTACGCGGCGGCATGCCGCTTCGACCTCAGCGACGGCATCGTCCACATCCGCTCGCCGGGCAAGACCCCCTTCTGGTCGGTTTCCGTCTATGACCGGGACGGACAGAACATCTATTCCTTCAACGACCGCACGGCCGAGACCGGCGTTCTCGATTTCGTCGTCCTGACCCGGCCGCAGACGATCGAATTGCGCAAGGATCTGCCGGACGATCTGGCTGGGTCCATCTTCGTCGAGACAACGGTCGACGAGGCGATGGTCGTCATTCGCGGGTTCGTGCCCGACCGGAGCTTCGGGCCGACCGTTGCCGAGTTTCTCGATTCGGCTGCCTGTACGCGCCGATAGAGCGCCGCGCGTCTCTTCGGACGCGCAAGGGGCGATCTAACACGTTGAATCTAAGGCATTATCCTGAAAGGTGGCGCGCGGTTTTTCGGAAAGATCATGCGCCAGAAAAGAGATCTATCGGCAGCGGGGCGCGGGTTTGCCGGGAATGGGGTTTGCCTGAGGCTGTCTTGCCGCTTTGTATCCGCCATAGACCGGATCGGGACGTTCGTAGCGAACTCCCGGAAAGATTATGACCGTCGCCGTCGACCCGGTGGCGACCGGTTTTCGCGTGGTTGCCGCGCTGCGCGGCGCAAATGACAGCAAGCTGCCCATGATCAGCGTGTCCCCTCGGCTCGACCGGAGCACCAACACAACGCCTCCTGCGCCGATAAGGCCAGCAGACGGTTAACAGCACTTTAACGCATCGAGGCTAAATTGACCTAATTCGAGTTCCAGTCAGGCGTAGCGTAACCGTTCGTGTCATTTTCCGATTTCAGGGGAATTGCTCCCGGAGCCCAGTCGAAGAAGGCCGAGCGGCTTTTTCGCGCGGCTGTCTCGGCATTTTGCTGCCTGACCCGGCCGTCGCGGCGCGATATCGCCCAGCTCGAAGACCTTGCCCTGCCGCTGTTCGATTGGGTTTCGCTCGAATCCCGGCGCTATGTCGCCGCCGCACTGTCGGAATGCGACAGCGCTCCAAAAGCGCTGGTCAAGCGTCTCTGCGACGAAACCGTCGACGTCGCCGCTCCCTTGCTCATCCGCTCGAAAGCGCTCGGGGACGTCGATCTCATCGCGCTGATCGGGCGGCATGGGGCGGGCCACGCAAGGGCGATCGCCAGACGGCCCGGTTTGAACCCGACGATCGCCGATCTGGTCCAGGCGATCGACCGCAAGGTGGTCCGGCTCAGGCCAGCGGCCGTCGAAACCGGCGCAGCGGAGGCCGTGGCTCCACCAGCAGGCAACGTCGCATCCGAACCGGCTTCCGACAGCCCCGTCGAAAGCGCCCGCTCGGCGCTGCGCTCGATGATGCGAGGCGATGACACGACATCTATCAACGCCTTCAACGCGCCCGCTTCCTACGCAAGGCTGCGCGACACCGCGCTCTCCGGCAATGCCGCCTTGTTTCAGACGGCCTTGGCCGACGCGCTCGATCTGGAGTTCGCCGTCGCGCGCATGGTTATGCTCGATCTTTTCAGCTTCTCGCTGGTCGCCGCCTTGCGCGCGCTCGATCTCACCGAGGACCAGGCCTTCCTGATCGCCGCCGCCATCCGCCCTGCGGAATTCTCATCTCCCGAAGCCATCCGGCTTTTTCTCGAACGCTTCCGGCTGCTGGAACGCGAGGCGGTCCGGGAGCGCGTCGGGGGCTGGCAGGCGGTTCCCGCATTTCCTGCCTCCGCGGAGGCGCAGCCCAAACGCCGCGCCGGCGTTTAGGGTATATCGATCAAAAACAGGTCTTCGACCGGCTTCTGCCCCGCCTCGATCTCCACGATCCAGATGTCCCGATCGAAGCGCTTTTCCTTCGCCAGCCGCGCCTCGATCGCTTCCATGTCGACGCTCGCCGCGACCAGCGAAAAATGCCGGTCGTCCGGCCGCCCCGCATCGTAGCTGGTCTGCGGCGCGGGACCATACAGCGAAACTTCGCCCGAGCGATCGCGGGCCAAAATAAACACCGCGCCGGCCTCAGTTGCGCCCCGGTCGAGGATCGCCGCAAATCCGCCTGACCCGAACACAGTGCGGATCAGGGCCGATACCCAGAAATCTGTGGTCAGGCGCATCTTTTTGGACCTGTCGCACTTTGAGACTCATATTGGATGGCAGGGTGCGGTGCTGAGAATCGGCCCAGGACGAGTCGAAAATGGCTGGTTTTGAGAGCCGGCAGGCAATGTACATTTTCGTACGTGAGCACCGGAAGCGCAAAACACGCCATTTGCAGGCCGTTCTCAGCCGAATCTAGTTCGTCAGGCCGATCTGCTGCATCTTGGCCAACACCGCGCCATCCGGCTCGCCGGTTTCGGGAAGGCCGAACAGCGACTGGAATTCGAGGATCGCCGACTTGGTCCGCGTTCCGAGCACACCGTCAATCTCGATGCCGTCGTTTCCGAACGCCTTAAGGCCAGCCTGAATCCTGACCAGCGATTGATCGCCAGGAACGGCCGGTCCGGGAAATTCCGGCTGGGATTTCGGATCAAGCTCTTGACGCGGCGCCGGCGTCGGAACGATGCCCGCGGTGGTGGAAACCGAGCCGAGCTGACCGAGCAAGCCGTCATCGGCCTCGCCGGTCACGGGAAGCCCCATTTTCGTCTGGTAGAGTTCGATCGCCGTGCGGGTGTTCGGCCCGAAAATACCGTCGACCTCCCCGCCATAGAAATTCAACTCCTTCAGGACCGCCTGGACCTGCTCGGTTTTCGGATCGCGCCGGGCGATCGGGATCGACCGAACCGGCCGCTCTATGTTGATGGTCGTTTCCCGCCCGCCCGCGAAGTCGCGCGTGGCGAAGAACGCGCCCGGATGGGCGTAGGGCTGGTACCAGAGAGCGTTGGCCGACACGAAAGCAAGCGCTACGAGAAAGGCTGTCGAACCGCCGACCAGCACCGGATTTTTCGCGATGATGCCGGATATGGTGGCCACGCCGCTTCGCAGCGTCCACGCCGCTTCTATTTCAGGCTGTCTTGCGGAACGCGCCATCGCCATCCTCTTTCGCTCTGCCCATGGGCATCACAACAATCTCCGCCGGACCTGCCGTGACGGCATCCGCGCGTTCCTCGATCGGCAGGCTCACCGTCACCGTCGTGCCGTCCCCCGGCGCGCTTTCGATCGACAGCGAGCCATCGGCGAGCGTCACCAGTCCCTTGACCAGCGAAAGGCCCAGCCCGGTTCCCTCGAACTGCCGCGTGTAGTCGTTCTGGACCTGCATGAAGGGCCTGCCCAGCCGGCCGAGATCGTCGGCGGCGATGCCGATGCCGTTGTCGCTCACCCAGAAATGAATGCGCGACCCGATCTTTTTTGCGCCGATCGAAACCTGGCCGCCTTCGGGCGTGAATTTTATCGCGTTGGAGACCAGATTGAT
>JBGTLX010000108.1:0-3176 GCA_041743855.1 Rhizobiaceae bacterium
TGCACGAGGTCAAGCTGATCGTCGACCTGATCTACGAGGGCGGCCTCGCCAACATGCGCTACTCGATCTCGAACACGGCCGAGTACGGCGACTACACGCGCGGCCCGCGCATCGTCGGCGAGGAAGCCCGCGCCGAGATGAAGCGCATCCTGGCCGAGATCCAGAACGGCCGCTTCGCGCGCGAGTGGCTGACCGAGAACCAGGCCGGCCAGGTCGAGTTCAAGGCCATGCGCCGGCGCGCCGCCCAGCACCCGATCGAGGACGTCGGCCGCAAGCTGCGCGGCATGATGCCCTGGATAGCCGAGGGCAAACTGGTCGACGAGACGAAGAACTGAAATGACTCTAAAGCCATGATCTTAGAGGACTAGATGCTGAAGTGCTTCTCAACGATATCTTCCAAGAGTGCTTTTCCTATAGTTTCGATTTTGTCCTTCTTTTTTCTCCCACTCTGCGCTTTGGCGACGAACTTCTCATCCTTGGCCTTATACCCAATCTCAACGGTCGCTGGCACGTTCGGCTGCGACATCGCCGTAAGTCGCTCGTAACGGAACGAACCTACAGGCTCTTCCCGAGCAAGGTGTACTGTCACATCGACTTCCGATCTCAAGTCGTATGAAGGTGCGCCAAAGAAAAAGAGATAACGTACCGCCTTGTCGCCACTGCGAAAATCAATCCTAAAAAACCAAGTTCTCTTTGCAGAGCCGCCGCCACGTAGGCTTAGGTATTTCTCAAATTCGAGAGTACCGAAATCCTTAAAATACACACGTCCAGTTTCATCGCCTTCATCCAACAATTCGGTCATCTGTCGAAAGTAACTCTTGAGCAATTCCATAGCGTTCTTCCAGACTTCGTACTCGTTTCTGGCTCGTATTCGTTCCGGCTCAGAGAACCGCGCGGCGAGAGATGCTGCCCATTCTTCCTTCTCACGATGCTGCTTCGCAGCTTCTTCGTACTCCTCAAGACTCTCGTACACACTCTCAGCAACTAGCGCGACAAACGCGGATAAATCGCTAGTCTGCGATATTTCAAGCGCGTCATAATAGCGAAGGCGATCTTCTTTCGTTATCACTGCGATCGGGTAGCCATATCGCATGAGAATGACGTTCATCAACAACCTAGCGACGCGGCCGTTGCCATCAGCAAATGGGTGTATGTATACAAGCCAGTTATGTGCAACTGAGGCAATCAAAAGTCCCTCTAGTGCACCAAGTTTGTTGGCCGCAAGCGACGCCTCAGACAACCAATTTCCTAGCTCACGCATTTGCGGGGGGACAGATTCTGGCGCAGGAGGCGTATACTCAGATCCACTTATCTCAACTCGCATAGCTCTGTATTTTCCTGCATTGTTGTCGTCAATCCCTTTCAGCACCAGATAGTGTATTTGGCGGACATCAGCTTCAGTGATTGGCCGCGAAGGATCGCTCGCCAAGCTTTCAAGAAAGTCTAAGGCATCTGAGAGATTTTTTGCTTCAGCCTGATCTTCGAGCGGTATTCCTGTGATTGTTAGGCCATGTTCGACTACTTGACGTGTCTCCCCAACGGTCAAGACATTACCTTCAATGGCGTTAGAGTGGTAAATGTTCTTGATCCGGAAGTAGCGCCGAATCCCACCCAAAACCTCGGGGGTAAGTTTCCCACTTTGACGGAGCTCTTTAACTCTGTGCGCGAGAGCTTCGATATCGCCGCTCAGGGACGACTCATAGGAGTACGGTGTCCCACCAACTTCGATCGCGAGGTCGGTTGTCATCGCTATTGCCCGAAATCAACACAGCGTTGCCGAACTCTAGGAACGGTGCCGGCCAATAGCTCGAATGTCAAGCGAGGCAATATTTGGTTGGGGCTCTTGCGGTACGTTTGGTTGTAGCAGGGTTTAGGCGCGCCATCATATCCGTGGACAGATCGGCAAGCGTGACCTGCTCGGCTCTCGCCGAGCCACCCGAGTCCGTGATCAATCCAACTTCCACGCCGTGCGGTCGATGTCCAGATCCGCGAACTTCGCCGGATCGAACACCGGGTTCTTGTTCCCTGCTCGCAGCTGCTCCCGGTAGTCGTTCAGGACGCGCAGGCCCACCGGGAAGAGCATGGCGATGGTCAGGAGGTTGACCAGGGCCAGCACACCCATCATCGGATCGGAGAAGAAGAACACCGAGGTGGCGCCCGGCGCCGAGCAGCCGATGAACACCAGGAAGATGACCGCGATGCGCAGCACGTGGCGGGCCGGGTGGCCGTCGGTGAACACCGTAAGCGCGCACTCGCCCAGGTAGTAGTTCACCATGATCGAGCTGAAGGCGAACAGGAGAATCGCGAACGTCAGGAAATACTGCGTCCATTCGCCGAAGTGCGAAACCAGCGACTGCTGGGTCAGGACGACCCCGTCGACGTCCTCCGCGCCGGGGACGTAGACGTCGGCCAAAAGGATCACGAACGCCGTGCAGGAGCAGATGATGATCGTGTCGATGAACACGGAGAGCGACTGCACGATCCCCTGGTTGATCGGATGGCGTACATAGGCGACCGCGGCCACGTTCGGCTGACTGCCGAGGCCGGCCTCGTTGGAGAAGAGGCCGCGACGGATGCCGTTGGTCACCGCGGCGCCGACGCCGCCGGCGACCGCCTCCTCGAAGCCGAAGGCGCTCCGGAAGATCGTAGCCAGCATGCCGGGGACCTCGCCGATGTTGATCAGCACGACCAGGACGGCCATGGCGAGATAGCCGATCGCCATGATCGGGACGACGATGTCCGCCACGTGGGCAATGCGCTTGATGCCGCCATAGACGACGATGCCGGTCAGGACGGCGAGCACGACGCCCGTCCAGATCCGCTCGATGCCGAGGCTGTCCTGCACCGCACCGGCCACGGTGTTGCCCTGGAATGCGTTGAAGCCCAGGGCGAACGCCGCGATCAGGCAGACCGCGTAGATGACCGCCAGCCAGCGGTACTCGCGGCCCAGGCCGTGGACGATGTACTGGGCCGGGCCGCCGCGATAGGTGCCGTCCTCGTCCGTGCGCTTGTAGACTTGGGCCAGCGAGCATTCGAACAGGCTGGTCGCCATGCCGACCAGCGCGATCGCCCACATCCAGAAGACCGCTCCGGGTCCACCCAGCGTGATGGCGACGGCCACGCCCGCGATGTTGCCGCCGCCGACCCGGCCGCCGATGCTGACCAAGAGCGCCTCG